>DAOMZK010000472.1:0-2463 GCA_035438035.1 Cyclobacteriaceae bacterium
GTTGTGTCATACTGTGAAAAAACCAATTTTAAAACTGACCAACCATGACTACATGGAACATGGCATGAGTGATGTCGTCACAGAATATGGTTCCGCATATAAAGTCAATATCAAAGTCTTCAATCAACTGCAACATACCATCACCGGTTGGCCGGGAGGGAAACACCGTGCTGACGACAGCAATCGGCCTGAGCGTGCAAAACCATTTCCCAAAAGGGCACTGATTTTCAGTCCGCATCCGGATGATGACGTGATCTCAATGGGAGGGACCTTTATTCGACTGGTAGATCAGGGTCATCAGGTGCATGTTGCCTACCAGACTTCCGGAAACATTGCGGTATTTGATGATGATGCCATTCGGTTCGCAGATTTTGTTCGTGACTTCAACGATGTCTTCGGTTTGAATAAAGAAGATGGCCAGAAATTTTATAGAAAAATTCTGAAATCCATTCACGATAAGAAACCGGGAGAAGTTGACTCGAATGAAGTGATGACTATCAAAGGTTTGATCAGGCGAGGAGAAGCCAAAGCAGGCTGTCGCTATACCGGAATACCGGACGCAAATGCCCATTTCCTTGACATGCCCTTTTATGAAACGGGGAAAGTCAAGAAAAAACCATTGAGCGAAAAGGATATCCAGATCATTATTGATTTGTTGGAGAAAATAAAACCCCACCAGATTTACGCCGCTGGTGATTTGTCGGATCCCCATGGTACCCACCGTGTATGCTTGGCTGCCATCATCGAAGCCATCCGAAGATTGAAGAAACGGCCATGGATGAAAGATTGCTATGTGTGGCTGTATCGCGGCGCCTGGCAGGAGTGGGACATCGACCAGATTGAAATGGCCGTGCCACTGAGTCCGGATGAATTATTGAGGAAACGCAAAGCTGTGTTCAAGCACCAATCCCAGAAGGACAGTGCGTTATTTCCAGGCAATGACCAGCGTGAATTTTGGGTGAGGGCCGAGGATCGCAATCACGCTACGGCAGCAGCCTATAATCAATTGGGGTTGGCTGAGTATGAAGCGATTGAGGCGTTTGTAAGATATCAATTCAAATGATTCGAATGACGAGTAACGTGAATATCTAAATTGAGAAATGTGGTATTTTATTCGTAATTCGTCTCCCGATAACTATCGGAACTAAACTCGTCATTTCTCCATGCATCTTGTTTCCTGGAACGTCAACGGCATCCGAGCTATATTAAAGAAAGGATTTTTGGAGAGTGTCAATGCAATGTCGCCCGACATCATTTGCTTGCAGGAAACCAAAGCCGCGGAGGATGAGGCGTTGGATGCCTTGGATGTTTTTAAAACGCATCATGTATTCGTAAACTCTTCCAAGGCGCGTAAGGGATATTCCGGAACAGCCATCATATCAAAGACAGAGCCGGTTAACGTAACGTATGATATCGGTCTGGAGGAATTCGATAAGGAAGGCAGAGTAGTAACGGCGGAGTTTACCAATTACTTCCTGGTTACCGTCTATACTCCCAACTCAGGTGACGAACTTGCACGCCTGGACTTCAGGGAAAGGTGGGATACTGAATTCAGCAACTACCTGTCGTGGCTAAAAAAAAGAAAGCCAGTAATTGTTTGTGGTGACTTTAATGTTGCCCATCAGCCCATTGATTTGTCAAGACCAAAGGAAAATTACAATAAATCTGCAGGCTACACCCAGCGTGAGATCGACGGATTCACACGGTTATTGGACACCGGATTTGTGGATACGTTCCGGCATTTCTATCCGAAGGAAGTGAAGTTCTCTTATTGGAACTACGTTACTTTCGGAAGGGATAAAAATGTAGGCTGGCGGATTGATCACTTCCTGGTGGATAACCGAATGATGCCTGCGGTTAATGATGCTCTAATTTACAATGAGTACCACGGTTCAGATCATTGTCCCGTGGGGTTGAAGATTGAGATTTGATCAGGTCTTCAGGATTGCTCATCTGTCTTGTAGTTCATAACTAATTGACCTCTGTCAACTAATCCTCTCAATCTGTGCCCCCAATTTCTTCAACCTTCCCTCAATATCCTGGTACCCTCTATCAATCTGTTCTGCATTGGAGATCTCACTTTCTCCGGAAGCAGAAAGTGCGGCGATGAGTAAAGCAACACCTGCGCGGATGTCGGGGGACGACATTTTGATTCCGCGTAAGCGGTATTTCCGATCAATTCCATTTACAGTTGCGCGGTGAGGATCACAAAGGATGATCTGTGCACCCATGTCAATCAGTTTATCGACAAAGAACAACCGGCTTTCAAACATCTTTTGATGGATCAATACGCTTCCTTTAGCCTGGGTGGCAACCACCAACGCTACGCTGATCAGGTCAGGAGTGAAACCAGGCCAGGGTGAATCCGAGATGGTGAGAATCGAACCGTCAATAAAGTTTTCAATTTCAAAGCTGTAAAAACTTTACAAAGCAAAGTAGAGAAATCAACTTTAGGTGACTTAG
>DAOMZK010000473.1:0-2456 GCA_035438035.1 Cyclobacteriaceae bacterium
CCCCGGCAACCAGCAGCATATTCAATCGCTCACAAAAGCCGGCGTGTTTGGATTCAAGGCCTTCCTCACCCACTCCGGCATAGACGATTTTCCCAATGTTTCCGAATCAGATCTGAGAATGGCTATTCCAGAAATCAAAAAGTCAGGCTTGCCATTGCTGGTGCATGCCGAATTGGAGTCATCCCATGCTGATCAAGACCTGCTCGAAAATAATCCATTCAGCTATGCGGCTTACCTCAAATCCAGACCGAAGCAGTGGGAAGACAATGCGATTCAGTTAATGATCAATTTGTGTAAAGAGTTCAAACAACACACTCATATAGTTCATCTTTCGTCATCCAATTCAATCGCACAATTAACAAAAGCAATTGATAATGGCTTACCCATTTCTGTAGAGACTTGTCCCCATTATCTTTTTTTCAACGCAGAAGAAATCGGCGATGGTCAGACACAGTTCAAGTGTGCGCCGCCCATCCGGGAAAGAGCAAATAACGATGCATTGTGGAAAGCAGTGAAAGACGGGCTTATTTCATTTATAGTAACCGATCATTCACCAGCTCCACCCGATCTCAAGGAGCTGGAAACAGGAAATTTCAAAAAAGCCTGGGGCGGTATTGCAGGGTTGGAATTCAGTCTGCCTGCATTCTGGACCAAAGCGAAGGATAAAGGATTTACCCTGGTCGATGTTGCCTCGCTGATGAGCACAAACGTCGCCCGGTTTCTTGGATTAGAAAATCAAAAGGGAAAAATTGCAAAAGGGTTTGATGCCGACATGGTCGTTTGGCACCCGGAAAAGAAATTCAGGGTAAATAAAGATGAGATTACATTCCGTCATAAAATCACGCCATTCGAAGATCAATTGTTATACGGCCTCGTGGAGCGCACGTATGTGGGTGGCCAAAAGGTTTTTGAGGATGAAAAATTCCATCAATTGAACGGTGGAAGAATATTAACACGAAAGTACAATGGTTGAAAATCAAACTGCGCCGGCCTTTACAAAACTGATGGACCTGGCTTCAGAAAAACTGGGTGGAAAAGCATTGGCATGTTCAGACGATTTTTTTGCGCCGATGGAAAATCTTCTAAAGCCCGGAAGAGGAGTATTCATTCCGGAAAAATACACCGCACAGGGAAAATGGATGGACGGCTGGGAATCGAGAAGAAAAAGAACAGCCGGTTACGATTGGTGCATTATTAAGCTGGGAGCCACCGGCATCATCAAAGGTCTCGATGTGGATACCAATCATTTTCTAGGCAATCATCCACCCCACTGTTCTGTCGAAGCTTGCTTAATTAAGGATGACAATCTTGACAATGCACAATGGACTGAAATTCTTACCAAATCCGGACTCAATCCAGGCAGTCAGCATTTTTTTGAAATCCGAAATGACAATCAGTGGAGTCACCTTCGCCTCAACATTTATCCTGATGGTGGTGTGGCCAGACTGAAAGTATACGGAGAGGTTAAGAAAGACTGGAATCTTGTCTCAGAAAATGAATTAATTGATCTCGCAGCGGCCATTAATGGTGGTAAGGCCATTCTTTGTAATGACATGTTTTTCAGTCACATGGATAACCTGATCATGCCTGGCCGGGGTGTAAACATGGGAGACGGCTGGGAGACCAAGCGAAACCGCACGCCCAACAATGTTGACTGGGTCATACTCAGGTTGGCAACCAAAGGCACTATCAAGAGAATCGTAGTGGATACCCATTACTATAAAGGCAATTATCCCGACCGGTGCATGATCGAAGGATGCACTTCCCCTACAGATGAAAATCTTAGCGTGTGGAAATCAATCCTGCCGCAAACCAAACTTGAAGCCGATCGTGAACATCTTTTTGAAAAGGAAATCGAAAATCACGGACCCTTCACTCACATCAGGCTAAGTATATTTCCTGATGGCGGCGTCAGCCGGCTGAGGGTCTGGGGAAATATTTCAAAATAAAGATATGCAACTTGACGACCTCAATTCTCTTCCCACTGATCACATCCAAAAGGAACTGACGCGGTGCTGCGGGTCTTTAAGATGGGTGACGCGAATGCTTAGTCAGCGGCCATTTGCGAGTGAGTCGCAGTTATTTCATGATGCGGAGAAAATCTGGAATGAATGCCAACCTCAGGATTGGTTGGAGGCTTTCAGCCACCATCCTAAGATTGGTGAACAAAACCTGGCGGAGAAATTTGGGAGTACCCAACAATGGTCTTCCCACGAGCAAAAAGGTATGGGTGCCGCAACCCGCGAAGTCCTGGACAGCCTGCTGCAACTTAACCAGGAATATGAAAAGCGATTTGGCTATATTTTTATTGTTTGTGCAACGGGCAAGTCAGCGGAGGAAATGCTCGACCTGCTGAAATCGAGAATCAATAACCGGACGGACGAGGAATTGAAAATAGCCATGGCCGAACAAAATAAAATCACTAAACTGAGGCTGAAAAAGCTATTGTCATGAGT
>DAOMZK010000474.1:0-2445 GCA_035438035.1 Cyclobacteriaceae bacterium
AAGTCTGGTCTGATCCCAGATCAATTTGAATTTCTTCAAATGCAAATCTTTCCCACACATCCACAATATTTCCCAGGTAAGCCAGTGATACCGTTTCCTTATTCCGTTTGGCTTCTGCCACACGCTTCACCAACTGATCAAGATCATCCATTAATTCATCCACCCATCCCTGCTCGTGTCGCTTGCGTGCAGCCATTGGATTTACTTCTGCCACCACTGAAATACATCCGGCAATCTTTGCTGCTTTAGACTGCGCTCCGCTCATACCTCCCAATCCTGAAGAGACAAACAATTTTCCTTCCAGGCCTTCGCCTCTTTTAGAAATCTTCCGGCCAGCATTGAGCAAAGTAATATTGGTTCCGTGCACGATCCCCTGCGGTCCGATATACATGTACGATCCTGCCGTCATCTGACCATATTGCGTTACTCCCATCGCATTGAATCTCTCCCAGTCATCCTGCTTACTGTAATTGGGGATCATCATACCATTGGTAATCACTACACGTGGTGCCTCGCTGCCTGAAGGAAATAAACCAAGCGGGTGACCCGAGTACATGTGCAGCGTCTGATCGTTGGTCATGGTTGCGAGATATTTCATCGTGAGCAGATACTGCGCCCAGTTTTGAAAGACTGAACCGTTTCCTCCGTAGGTGATTAATTCATGGGGATGTTGTGCCACCGCAGGATCCAGGTTATTCTGTATCATCAACATGATGGCTGCCGCCTGCAATGATTGATGGGGATATTCATGAATCGGGCGGGCATGCATGGCATAACCCGGCATAAACCGATACATGTATATCCGGCCATATTTTTTCAACTCTTCACTAAATTCGGGTGCCAGCTCCGCGTGATGCCGGGGGTGGAAATAACGCAAAGCATTTTTCAAGGCCAGCCTTTTCTCCGGTACCGAGAGAATGTCTTTGCGTACCGGTGCATGATTTACTGCATTATCATAAGGAGTAACTTCCGGCAGTTCATCAGGTATCCCCTGTAAAATCTGTTGTTGAAACGACTGCGTTGTGGAAATCATGGTTTTAGATTATTCATTCCATCATTTGTGCAAATTGCTCCTTTTTGAAATTGCTTTTGGTAAAGTTATACCCTATTTCATAGATTTCTTTAGCCTTTCCGATATCGTAACTGCTGTATTTATCCAACCCCGGAGGTTCCACCAGTACATCGAGCAACTTCTTGCTGTTGTTCGCATTGGCTCCTATGGCAATCAGCATACTCCGTTCAATTACTGTGATCATGTTCGTAGGATCATATTTATCACTCACCTGGTTGCAGTGTGATCCAATAAGGAATCGACATTGCTTCCGTATAGGAGCACTTGGCAGATTGTCAAGCAGTCCGCCATCCACATAGGAGGCGCCCTGATAGCTAAGGGGATTAAATACTACCGGGATATTGCATGATGCCAGAATTGCCGGTATAAGATTGCCTTCATCAAAATATTTTACTGTGCCGTTTTGAATGTTTACCGCCGCAATTGTCAGGGGTATTTTGAGTTGGGAAAAATTGTTGTGAGGCAGGTGCTGTTTCAACAACGCTTCCAGTCCATCCATACGCAGCAATCCCGACCAGGCCCACGCCGGCCGCACCGATTTGATAATGCTGATTCGTTTGGTGATTTCGAATATTTCCCGGGGTGAATAACCATTGGCATACAATGCGCCAACAATGGAACCCGCGCTGGTGCCGGAGAGTCGTGAAAATTTCAATCCCATTTCTTCCAGCGCCTGAATAACCCCGATGTGCGCGAAACCCCTTGCGCCGCCGCCGGATAGAACCAAACCAATGTCCATAAATTAGATGTCGCTGAACCTGAAAGTCTGATCCAATCTAACACCTTTTTCAGTGTTTTTCACCGTACAGCATTCGTTGACCGGATCATGTTCAAAGAAAAGTATGTAGTGATGGTCAGCCGCCTCCTGTAAAAAAATAGCCTTCTCCTCCATCGTGAGCAAAGGCCTAGTATCATATCCCATTACATACGGCAATGGAATATGGGAGGCCGATGGAATCAAATCAGCCATGAAGCAAATGGTTTTTCCTTTGTAAGGAATCATGGGCAACATCATTTTATCGGTATGACCTGACGCAAAAAATATTCTGAAAGCGTTCAGGGGGGAATCTTTACCTGTCTCAATCATTTTCAAGTGACCACTCTCCTTAATCGGAATAATATTATCCTTTAGAAAGCTGGCCTTCTCCCTCGGGTTGGGCTCAGTAGCCCACTTCCAGTGTTCTTCATTAGACCAATAGTTGGCATTGGGAAAAGTAAGCATCAATTTCTCACCCTCCTTCCGGATACTACCGCCGCAATGATCAAAATGGAGATGGGTCAGGAACATATCGGTTACATCTCTTTCAGAAAATCCCGCCTTTCGAATCGAACCTATAAGTTCTGTATCACCGTGGAGGTGATAATAAGAAAGG
>DAOMZK010000475.1:0-2427 GCA_035438035.1 Cyclobacteriaceae bacterium
TTGCAATCGTACTCAATACCTCCTGGAACATCTACAATTTCAGGATGAATTTCGTCAGGACACTTTTAGCAAAGGGGTACGAGGTTCACACCATTGCACCCGTGGATGAATTTACCCATTACCTTACGGATGCGGGTTGCCATCATCATCCCCTTAAAATGGATAGCCGGGGAATTAACCCCATAAAAGACACTGCACTTATAATAGAGTTATGGTCAATTTATCGGAAGCTGCGGCCTGATATCATCCTCCATTACACCATCAAGCCCAATGTGTACGGATCCCTTGCAGCTTCCGTGCTGAAAATACCGGTAATTAATAATGTCTGCGGATTGGGCACCGTCTTCTTAAAAAAGAATCTTCTTTCCGCAATTGCCATCTTATTGTATCGATGGACCTTTCGTATCCCAAGGAAAGTTTTCTTTCAGAACGCCGATGACCGCGACCTTTTTATTTCCAAGAAATTAGTCAGGGCTGACGCTGCCGATTTGGTACCCGGATCCGGTATCGATTTAAAGAGATTCATTCCTTCCCCCTATCACCGCAATCCAAAATTTACTTTTCTCCTGATATCACGATTGATTACTGACAAGGGTATTCTTGAATATGTAGAGGCCGTAAAAAAACTGAAAGCCACCGGTTTGAATGCCCAGTTTCAGATTCTCGGTGCTAAAGATCCCGAACATCAACGCGGTATACCTTTGCGTGTCATTGATCAATGGATTAACACCAACACTGTAGAATATCTTGGGACTACAAAAGATGTAAGGCCCTTTATCCAATCAGCAGATTGTATTGTGTTGCCCTCCTATCGTGAAGGCACTCCGCATACTTTACTGGAAGCTGCCAGTTGTGCAAAACCCATCATTGCCACTGATGTACCCGGTTGTCACCAGGTGGTCAGCAACAATCATAACGGTTTCCTTTGCAAAGTGAAGGACGCCAATGACCTGGCCGTTCAGATGCAGCGTATGGCAGAAATGGACGATGATTCCCTTCGGAATTTTGGAGCCAACGGAAGAAGGAAAATGGAACTTGAATTTGACGAGTCCATTGTCATCAACAAGTATCTCGAAACCCTACAGGATCAAAGAAAAGCGTCGTAAATAACTCAAACGTTACACTCCCTCCTACCGGAGTTGATAAGAATTAGGTAGTTTTACTGACGTATTGTTACTATTCTATCCAGTGAACAGAATTCGTTTTACGCTCGGGTTTGCCGTTTTAACCGCTATCCTGTTTTGGGGGTGTGCGTCCTACAAGCAAAATATTATGCTGCGCATGCCTGAAGATTTTAAATCAGCAGAAGTGACCAAGGAAATCCGGCAGGCTGAGCGCAATTATGTCATTCAAAAAAATGATCAGCTTAAACTCGAGGTCTACAGCAACAAGGGTGAACGGATCATTGACCCTAATCCTGACTTGTCCAACCCGACTGTCAATAATTATAACAAGGACAACCGGCCCGAAGTCTATTATATGGTTGACCTGAATGGCATTGCCAAATTTCCTGTCGTAGGCGAAATGAAAATGGAAAGCCTTACCCTGCGCCAGGCAGAATCCGCATTACAGGTGGAATACGAAAAATTTTTCAAAGAATCGTTTGTCGTGTTGACCTTCATGAACAAGCGGGTTATTGTGCTGGGGGCGCCTGGAGGACTGGTCATTCCACTGCACAATCAGAACGTTAGTCTCGCTGAGATTCTGGCACAGGCAAAAGGTCTGGGTAATGATGCCATTGCTAAAAATGTCCGCATCGTCCGCGGTGATAAAATCTTCCTGATAGACCTGAGCACGGTGGAAGGATTTCAGGCGGGCAATATGATCATCGAACCCGGTGACATTATCTATGTTGAACCCATTCGCAGACCAGTTGCAGAAGCCCTGCGCGACTATGCCGGTGTATACAGTTTATTAATCAGTACCCTTTCTCTCATTATTGTCCTTACCAAATAAAGGATGAAAAACCCGGAACATCTTGAATCGAATACGCAGGAGGGACTTGATATTGACAAGCTCAGGGTTCTTCTGCGAAAGAACATCTGGATTGTCATTCTGATTTTTGTATCCACCAATCTCGTTGCCTACCTCACCATCCGCTGGACAAAAGATATTTACGAAGCCCGTGCTGAGCTCAAACTGGAAATAAAAGAAGATGCCACCGCGCTGGGCATCAAACAACTGGCAGATGAGAACAATCGCAATGTGATTGCAGGTGAGATGGAACAAATGAAGTCTAAGCTGTTTTTCAGCCGCGTATTGGATTCCCTCGATCTGTGGATTAGTTATTACAACATTGGTAATGTGCTTGAATTTGAAATGTATCGCTCGTCGCCTTTCCGCATTGAATACAAATTCGAGAATAAACGCCATTTCGATCAGCGCATTTATTTTGATTTCCAGGACAATAACAAATACCTGATCAAG
>DAOMZK010000476.1:0-2422 GCA_035438035.1 Cyclobacteriaceae bacterium
CAATACCATCTTCTTTAAATTTAGATTAATTTCTCTTATCGTGATCGGATTCCCTTTTGCACGTTTTGTACGACAGCTTCATCCTCTAGTTCAACCTGGTCAAGATTGGCACCGGCGCCCTGTCTCAATTTGCTTTCATCCAGGATATAACACAGAAACTTAATTTTCGTACGGCTGATTCCCAGCGGCTGGATGAGATTGATGGAGAGTCCCCACGGATAAAAATTAAACATCATATTCGGGAACACCCAGAAGTAGTAACTCGCGACCTGTTTTCCATAGTCAGGCGAAGTGGAGGGAAGGTCAAATGCTATGGCACCGTCCTTGGCGATTCCGATCTGAAGACTGGCGTGGGGAAACAGTTCAATGGTGTAGTTTCCATAGTCGATAACTGAATTCAATCCGGCATGGATGAAGGGAATGTGAAACCCTTCAAGAAAATTTTCACAATACAAAGCCCAGTGTGCATCGACGAGATAATCTTTCGAAAGGTCAGGCCGAAAGATGAATTTATCAAAGGGCATCCAGTTTACCCGATCCATCATCTCTTTGAAGTAGGCTTCAGGAGCTTGTGAAGCAAGAAGGGAGGTAAAGAGCCATTTCCCCCATTGAAACACCGGTAATGCGGAAAGATTATCAGAAGGCGTTGGGAAGTTTTTTACTTCTTTGAATTCCGGCATTAAAAGGAACTGGCCATCGAGATGGAAGCGTCGGCCATGATATTTGCAGCGGATGTCTGCAAGTTTGCAGGGCTTTTCAATGATCAGATTGCCGCGATGTGTGCAGACATTGGAAAGACAATGAATTTTGTTTTGTTTGTCTTTGGTGAGGATCAGGGATTCATCAATGAAGTTTTCCAGGTACGTCACCGGTGTCACCCAGCCTGGGTCCTTCACCTGATCGGTGTCGCCGACAAACTGCCAGGTACGGTCAAAGAGCTTCTCCCTGGATTTTTCAAAATACTCATCCGAGAGATAAAATTCTTTGGGAAGCGTTTTGGCCAGGGCAATGTCAGGGTCAACAAACAGGGTCATTCAGATTGAAATTGTATAAATTTAGCAAATCAAGGGAATTGTCATTCAGGTGACACATCCTTTAGCGACTTGAATCGTTTCCGCCGGTACGAACAACAACAATATGAAAGCAAAGACTATTTTAAACTGGGCTTCAAGGATTGTAGCAGCCCTCATTATGCTCCAGACGCTCTACTTTAAGTTTACGGCTGCACCTGAATCAGTATATATTTTTACTACCGTAGGAATGGAGCCCTGGGGCCGGATAGGCGTTGGCGTTATGGAACTCGTCGCGTCCGGACTGATCCTGGTTTCATCAACATCCTGGCTGGGTGCCGGCCTTGCCCTTGGACTGATGGGAGGTGCTATTGGCATGCACTTCACACTGCTCGGCATCAATGTCCAGGGTGATGGCGGATATTTGTTTTTTCTTGCCCTCACAGTCGCTGTCTGTTCCCTCTATGTACTCTGGTTTAATTCGGAGAAAATTGAACGCCTGGTAAAAAGCCTCAGAAAGCAATAGCCAATTGCTCTACTTTTTGAGTAATGCAGTCAGATTTTCCAGATCAGACTGATAGGCGGGAGAGTCTTTGAGAAAATCTTTGAGTCCTTCAATTAAATAATTGGGAACTTTCTGACCATTTTTGACTTTCGTGGAAATGTCCTGTACAACATCCAGGGCATCTTTCCGGCTGGGTAGTTCATTGTCTTTGGAAATTTTATTTTCCAGTTCAGAGAGGGTGACCACCAGCGGATCCTGGTTGGATACCACTGAAGCCTGAGGTTGAATGTTGTGCGTTTGATTTTCTATACATTGGTTGTACTGTTTAAGAATCTCATCAAGATCCTTCCGTTTATAATCATTGGTTTCAATAATCTTTTTTATGGAAGAGCAGTCTTTTAAAAATTCTTCCATTATTCTTTTAAATGAGATGTTGGGTATTTCGGTTGCTTGTCCGTTGTTAAGAACGAGATAGTCGGTGTCGAATGAATTGCTGGATGAACGGGCCAGGTATTTGCTTACATAACCCCCTTCAACAAGTTTCATCATCTTGTAGCCTTTGTCAGTTTTTACCGGATTAAATACTTCCTGTTTAATGACCACCGCCCTTACCTGGACAGCTGTTAAGGAAGTCTTTTTCTTTTCAGCATTCGCCTGGATCTCAATCCGGTCGATAAAATCATAGCTGAGTATGCGTGCGGTTCCGCGCAGCGTGTCATTTTTTACAGTGACTACCAAGTCCTGGCCTTGGATTGACCGGGCAAAGAACAGTGAGACCAGTATCAGGAACTTTTTCATCATAGAACTTCAAATAAAATACAAGTTTAACGTTATTTGGGTGCTTATTTGAATAATTTTCCATAGGCACCTAACCCCAAGATCTGACTTATGATTCAATATAACCCCA
>DAOMZK010000477.1:0-2405 GCA_035438035.1 Cyclobacteriaceae bacterium
CAGCAAACATGTAAGTCCAATTCCAAAATAGAAATAGGGCCTGAGGAACCCTTTACTGCTGTGAAAATTAAAACCAAGCGGGATGACCGAAATGAACTGCTGTCTGTAATCCTGGTTGGTATCTTTAATATTCGCGGGCGGTTTATCTGTGGACCAGTAGCGGTAGGAGACGCCAATCCATGTGGAATATGTTCTTGATGTTTCAGGGGAATTTTGGATTCTGTACACAGCCATTCTAAACTCCGAATCGCTTCCTCTTGCTACAGGCAGTCCAAAGCTGATATCATAGGAGTAATTTATTCTGGGATCATATACAGTAACAGGAAAGTCCTGGGTGAACCGATTGTTGTAGTTCATGATATTTTTCTTGATTGACTTTTCCGAATAATTTATTCTTGGTGAAGTCATTGTCGGTTCGTTCTTTACATATGCCAATAGCCCCAGATACTCGTTGACAAGGAAAATTTTTTGTTCATCCTTTTCAACGGTCATGGTCTTCTTTTGGGGTACTGTCAAATTCACTTTTCGGTGAATATCCACATTCACGAGTACCATATCCGGCTGATTGTTTTTTGTGTCGACGGTATATAATTTGATTTTACCTGAAATATTCTTCTTTGCAAAGAATGAGATCGAATCACCAGGTGATGTAGGATTACCGGGTTTTGAGAACCGTTCAAATACCCTTCCATTGTCAAATCCAAATCCCAATAAATCTAAAGGAGTGTATGGGGTTAATCCGGAGCCATTCTTCTCTTTGGAAAATTCAATTTGGGTGACCAGTTCCCTATCGATGCGGTCGGCAACGAATCCATGAATGGTGTCGTGTTTAAGATCAATGATGTATCCTGGACTGAACGTCTGTGCAATACTGCCGGAAATTGAGATTATGGTTATGATGAATGCAAGTGATATTCTCATGAGAACCAACTATGAATTGCAATATATCCAAGGGCGTGGAAATTACGGTAATGGGCAGAGGATGAACTCCCGCCTTCGCGAGACGCTTCGGTGGACAGGCACGACTGTTCCGCGAAATAATTTCAATAATGAGCCGAGAATGAGATTTGAACTCACGACCTGCTGATTACGAATCAGCTGCTCTACCCCTGAGCTACCTCGGCAACGAAGGTTAATTAATCATTCTGCATTAATAAATCCTCATCTTTTCAAATTACTGTTCTCGCCCGCCGAAGCGCCTCCCGTAGGCGGGAGCTATCTCGGCGAGGCTGGTTCAAAGTCTAATGTTCAAAGTTTAAGGTTAACTTCGATCGGGGAGAACCTTGAACTGCTGTAAAAATAGTCCCAAAAAAATTATCTTGCTGTCCGATGCTTTCCAAAAAGTGCAAATACGCAATCCACGCCCTCGTTTACCTCGCTGAGCGCTATCAGCAGGGCCCCGTACACATTCAGGACATCGCAGAAAAACAACGTATTCCAAAGAAATTCCTGGAGGCCATTTTGCTGGAAATGCGGAATGCTAAAATATTACACAGCAAAAAAGGAAAAGGCGGTGGCTATTACCTCTACAAGAAACCGGAAGATGTCAATATGATAGAGATCATCCGGCTGATGGATGGTGCTATTGCCATGCTGCCCTGCGTTTCACTTAATTATTATGAACCCTGCGAAGAATGCCGCGATGAAAAGACCTGTGGCATCCGCGATGCTTTTACGGGTGTCCGGGATGAAACGCTCAAACTGCTTTCCAAAAGTACCCTGGCCCACATGCTCAAACGCCAAAAAGAGCTGAATAAATAATTTTTTTATTAATCTACTGGGTTTGTAGACTTTAATTCTATATTTGTTGCCCAAACAAAAATTAAATTATTATGGCTATTCGATTAGGAGATGTGGCGCCTGATTTTTCAGCGCAGAGTTCTGAAGGTTCTATTTCGTTTCATAAATGGCTTGGCGACGGTTGGGGTGTTCTTTTTTCTCATCCCGCTGACTTTACACCAGTGTGTACCACTGAACTGGGAGCGGTTGCCAAATTGCGCGCCGAATTCGACAAGCGCAATGTAAAGGTAGTTGCGCTTAGCGTTGATCCCGTTGAGTCGCACACAAAGTGGATCCATGACATCAATGAAACACAAAATACAAAAGTTGATTTTCCGATTATCGCAGATCCGAAATTTGAAGTGGCCAACCTGTATGACATGGTGCATCCGGAAGTCAGCGACAAATTTACCGTGCGCTCCGTATTTGTTATTGGCCCGGATAAAAAAGTAAAACTGACCATTACGTATCCGGCGTCGACGGGGCGCAATTTCCACGAGGTGTTGCGGGTACTCGATTCGCTGCAACTCACGGCCAATTACAGCGTAGCCACTCCGGCCGATTGGAATCGCGGTGAAGACGTGATCGTGGTGCCGGCCGTTTCGACCGAAGACGCCATCAAAAAA
>DAOMZK010000478.1:0-2398 GCA_035438035.1 Cyclobacteriaceae bacterium
AAAAATGCTCAGTACGAGCCCAGGCAAACCCTTGATCATCCAGGAGTGGGGCTATCCTTCCAGTACAGTATTGGGCAGCAGCGAAACCAGGCAAGCGGAATTCTTTTACAATTCGTTTGTTGAGCTGGAAAAGCAAGGGGTGGCCCGTTTCCCTTTCGTTAGTTTTTTCAAGTATCGGGACTGGAATACGGCCTATGTTCAAAATATTACCGGCCAGAATCCGGGTCAGCCATTTTTTGAATTTATGAGTTCACTCGGCTTGAAGAAGAATGACGGGACCTCAAAGCAGGCCTTTTCTGTGATCGAGGGATGGATTAATCCTTAGCGGTGAAAGCGCTTTCTGTGCTACATCCTTGAAACTTTATCCCGAAGAAGAAAATCAACCATTACCAAAGCGGCCATAGCCTCCACAATAGGGACGGCCCTGGGAACAACGCAGGGGTCGTGACGGCCTTTGCCTGAAACTGTTACTTCATTTCCTTCCTTGTCTACACTTAGCTGGTCCTGCATGATGGTGGCCACTGGCTTGAAAGCCACATTGAAATAAATGTCTTCACCGTTGGAAATCCCGCCCTGAATGCCACCGGAGTGATTGCTCTTTGTCCGGATTTTTCCGTCTACTTTGATGAATTCATCATTGTGTTGAGATCCGTTGAGGATGACCCCGCCAAAACCGCTTCCATATTCAAATCCTTTTACGGCATTGATTCCCAGCATAGCCTTCCCCAATTCCGCATGGAGTTTATCGAAGACAGGTTCTCCCAGTCCTGCCGGAGAATTTTTTATCACACAGGTAACTACTCCGCCTATCGTATCACGGTTAAGGCGAACCTGATCAATTAGCGCAATCATTTTATCTGCCGTCGTTGCATCCGGGCATCTCACCATGTTGCTCTCGGTTTTTGTCAGGTCGAGTTGTGTGTATGGAGGTGATTTAATTTCACCCACCTGGGAAACAAATGCAGAAATTTCTATTCCGGAATGTTTCAGGATCATTTTAGCCACCGCTCCGGATGCTACCCGTGCAGCCGTTTCCCTTGCCGAACTTCTTCCGCCGCCGCGATGATCGCGCAGGCCGTATTTTTCCTGGTAAGTGAAATCGGCATGAGATGGCCGGAATGTATTTTCAAGATGACTGTAGTCTTTGCTTCGTTGGTCCTCATTCTCAATGACGAGGGCAATGGGAGAGCCGGTAGATTTACCTTCGAACACACCGGAGAGAATCTTGCAGATATCGCCTTCTTTGCGTTGTGTGGTAATTTTTGATTGCCCGGGTTTTCTGCGGTTCAGCTCCGACTGGATGAAATTTTCATCAATCGACAGGCCGGCAGGACAGCCGTCAATAATGGCACCAATCGCTGGCCCATGTGACTCTCCGAAAGTCGTAATCCTGAATAAATTTCCGTAAGAATTTCCCATGCAATGTGAATCCAGATTAATTTGAAATTGAAATTTAAGATTTCAAATTTCAGGTTCAAAGTTAAGATTAACCCCGGACATTGAACTCGAACTTTAAACTTTAGGCCCTGGATCTTGCGCGGATAAACAAATAGACGGAGGCCGATACAATGGCCACAATGAACAAATTCATCCCAATTTTTATCCAATTGTCACCGGAGGAAGAGCGGAGGCGATTGTCTGCCAGTTCTATGCGATCATAAAAAGATCCGACATCGGTGCTTTGAATGGCCTGGTTGCGCTGGCTTTCACCCTCTACATTAATTACCACCTTTGATCGAAGCGTATCGTATTGTTTTTTGGAAGGATTAAAAAATATCCACTGAAAGTAATCGCCCAGATTGAATTGACCCGGCTCTTTTGGTACGATGAAATAACGAAACGACTTTGTTCCGGCCACCCGCCCTGCGTCACGGGTAATATTCTGCTGGACATTGGGTTCGTAAAAGTCAAAATTATTATCCTTGGCAATAATCGGTCTTTCAATGGACGAAATATTCCCTTCGCCGATAACATTAAACTCATAGCCTACACTTTGGCCGGTTTTCATTTTCGGAGTAGTAATTTTTTCATCCAGTTGATAATTGCCGACAGCAACAGAATTTTGCAGCGGGTGCGGAGGCAGTTCCTTTACTTTAACGGTATGCGCTTTGGAATAAAAAGTCTTAAAATCTTCCTGGCGATTCTGTCCAAAAAACGAGGGATTTTTAGCCACTTTAAACTTAATCATTTCCAGGCCAACGCTTGGAAAGATCACGGGCTCGGAATTCAGTGGATAGAATGCGGCTTGATATACTTTGTATTGGGTAAATCCCTTGCCATTGATTTGTATGGGTTCGCCTTCAATATTTTCGATGTTGAAATTCTCCTCCCAGCAGCTGGCTGGTTTTAGCTTCTTCAGAATTTCGGAAAGTTGCTTCCCCAGGTCGTGAAATTGCAT
>DAOMZK010000479.1:0-2378 GCA_035438035.1 Cyclobacteriaceae bacterium
ATTCAGGGTTCAGGGGTGCCTCAATTTCTTCAAATGATTTTATGGTGGTCATTTTGCGAATTTTAGTTTAACCAATACCGACAAAATCAAAAGTACCTGTAGATTGGAATTTAAAAACAATGATATAAGTATAGTTCCAACCATCAGAATTTTATACGGTCCTGAAAACCTCACATCTTTTAGAGTAACTCTAAACCCCGAACCCCAAACAAATTCATTTATATTGTCTAAAAATTAAGCCCCGATAATCATGCGCGTACTGAAAACCGGACTTTCTTTCATCCTCACCCTCACATTGATTTATTGCCTCAACCGCTCCTGGAACTTCGGCTCCCCCATCCCACCTCTTGGCAAATTCCTTGACCCCTTTCACGGATTCTGACAGAACGCTGAAACCCATAAGCCCACTAACCTGAACCAATCCATTCCTGGTATCTCCCAACCGGTAACCATATTGTATGACAGTCTTCACATCCCTCACGTCTTTGCCGCCAGGGATGAAGACTTGTACTTCGCACAGGGTTATGTCACTGCCGCCGATCGTTTGTGGCAAATGGAATTTCAAACCCACGCCGGCGCCGGCAGAGTTTCAGAAATCCTCGGACCTGTAGCCAAAGATTATGACAGGAGACAACGGAGACTGGGAATGAGCTTCGCTGCCCAGAATGCGCTTAAGGCGATGGAGAATGATCCTGTCGCCAGGACCATGGTAGATAACTATACCGCCGGTATCAATGCCTTCATTCAAAGTCTGTCTTATGAAAGCTATCCCTTCGAATACAAGTTGCTGGATTACGCGCCGGAACCCTGGACCAATCTGAAATGTGCACTGCTCCTGAAAAATATGGCGCAGACGCTGAACATGGGTGAGAAAGATCTGGAGATGACGAACGCATTGAAACTGTTCGGCAAGACTACACTCGATGTGCTCTACCCCGACCATGAACCGGTTGGCGATCCTATCGTCGACAATACCGGCAAATGGAATTTCAAACCTGTTCATCTGGATTCAGTGCCTCTTGCACTCCCCTCAGAACTCATCACGCTGAAACCATTTGAGCAATCACCCCCTGATGTTGGGAGCAACAACTGGGCGGTAAGCGGATCAAAAACGGCCAGCGGCTCGCCGATCCTCTGCAATGACCCGCACCTGAATCTCAGCCTGCCTTCGATCTGGTATATCATTCATTTGAATTCGCCCACGGTCAATACAATGGGTGCTTCCCTTCCCGGATCACCTGCCGTCATCAGTGGATTCAATGATTCCATCGCCTGGGGTGTCACTAATGCACAACGGGATCTTGTGGATTGGTATAAAATTCAATTCAAGGATCAGAATAAAAATGAATACCTCAGCGACGGCAACTGGAAGGCCGCCACCAAAGTCATTGAGAAAATCAACATGAAAGGATCTGCTCCTTTTTACGACACCATCGTATTTACCCACCATGGCCCGGTGGTCTTCGATGAAAGCTTTCACCCTGAAAATGAATCGGCACATTTCGCTTTCCGCTGGATCGCCCATGATCCTTCTGAAGAGATCATCACTTTCTACAAACTCAATCGCGCAAAAAACCATGGCGACTACATGGATGCGCTGAACTACTATGCCAGTCCCGCACAAAATTTTGTATTCGCATCGGTTGGCGGCGACGTGGCCATGCGAATCCAGGGCAAGTATCCCGTCAGGAGAAAAGAGGAAGGAAAATTTATTCTCGATGGTTCGAAGACCGCAACGGAATGGAAAGCCTTCATTCCCAACGATCAAAACGTGATGTATAAAAACCCGGAACGGGGGTTTGTAAGTTCAGCTAACCAGTACCCGGTCGATGCAACCTACCCCTACTATGTAGGTGGCAGTTCATTCGAGGCTTACCGCAACAGACGGATCAACCAGGTATTGACTGAAGCAAAAAATGTAACACCGAAAGATCTGATGAACCTCCAGAATGATAACTATAATCTGAAAGCAGCGGAGAGCCTTCCGCTATTTATCAGTCACCTCGACGTTGCTCAGCTTAACGAAACCGAAAAGAAAGCACTGGAGATTTTAAAATCCTGGAATTTTTATAATAATGTGGATGAAGAAGGCGCCTCCTACTATGAAGCCTGGTGGGATGCCTTATTCCCCATGATCTGGGATGAGATGGACAGTGCCCATGTGGCCATGCGAAAGCCAACAACTTTCAATACGATCTACTTGATAAAAAACCAGCCGACTTTTTCATTCTTTGATCTCGTGGCAACACCTGAAAAGGAAACGGCAACCGATGTGCTGAGAAAATCCTTTTCAAAAGGCGTAGCTGATGTTGAGGCCTGGAAAACCAAAAACAATAAAGATCCACAGTGGGCGGCATTCAAAGACAGTTTCATCGGAC
>DAOMZK010000480.1:0-2373 GCA_035438035.1 Cyclobacteriaceae bacterium
TGGAGGTCAAACTCTGAGGCGCTGGTTATTTTCACATTCGCAAAATCGCCCATGCGGAGGTAGTCTGATGAAGAGATAATCACTTCATTATCCACCTCGGGAGAATCAAATTCTGTTCTACCGATAAAATCCGAACCTTCTTTTCGATCAACAAGCACTTTATAGACATTCCCGATTTTCTCCTGGTTGAGTTGGAGAGAAATTCCCTCTTGTAGCGCCATGATCGCGTCCACCCGCTCCTGCTTCACCACATCTTCAATATCGTCGGGCATGGAATAGGAGTGTGTATTTTCTTCATGAGAGTAAGCAAAGACTCCCAGCCGGTCAAATCTTGAACGCTCCACAAAATCCATCATCTCCTGGAAATGGGCTTCGGTTTCACCCGGATGACCTGCGATAAGTGTTGTGCGGATGGCAATACCAGGAACTTTCTCCCGAATCGACTGCAGCAACTCATCTGTCTTTTCCCGGGTGGTGCCCCTTCTCATGATTTTTAGCATTTCCGTTGAGCCATGTTGCAGGGGGATGTCAAGATATTTGCAGATGTTGGAGCGTTCTGCCATAACAGAAAGAGCATCCATGGGGAATCCCGTTGGAAAAGCGTAGTGAAGGCGGATCCAATCCACTCCGTCCACATCCGACAATCGCTGCAACAGCTCTGCAAGATTTCGTTTTTTGTAAATATCCAGGCCGTAGTAAGTTGAATCCTGAGCGATCAGCAGCAATTCCCTGGTTCCACCCTTGACAAGATTTTTAGCTTCCAGTACCAATTCTTCCATCGGACGCGAAATGTGTTTCCCGCGCATCAATGGAATTGCACAGAAAGAACATGGCCTGTCGCACCCTTCTGAAATTTTCAGGTAAGCGAAATGGCTGGGGTTGGTAAGAATCCTTTCCCCCACAAGTTCTTGTTTGTAATTGGCATTTAGCTGTTTCAAAAGCCGTGATAAATCACGTGTCCCGAACCAGGCATCTACTTTGGGAATTTCCTTCACGAGGTCGTCCTTGTATCTTTCCGAAAGACATCCCGTAACATACACCTTCTCCACAATCCCCTCTTCTTTCGCGTCCACATACCGCAGAATAGTGTCGATGGACTCCTGCTTCGCATTGTCAATGAATCCGCAGGTGTTGATTACTACCACATTGGCATCATCTTTTTTGGATTCGTGAACGGCATCAATATTATTGCCCCGTAATTGAGTGAGCAATACTTCAGAATCAACGAGATTCTTTGAACATCCCAGTGTAACGATGTTCACCTTTGTCTTTTTATGCCCTTTTGTTTTCAATTGAAATCTTGCGGATAATCGGTTCTGCCAACGGCTATTCCCGGGGTGGCAAAAGTACTAAAAATATAACGGCACGGGATTTGGTCGTAGCCGTTAACCTATATTTGCTGCCGTCATGAAGAGAATAATCTGGTCTGGTGCGTTGTCCCTGCTTGTGCTGGCCTGTCTGGATTCACCCAATTGCGGTCAGTCTTCCAATACACTGGTCGGTATTTCATTTAAAACCATGTTTGACGGCCGGTCCGACACGGTAGCGCTGGTAAAGATCACCGCCAGCGGAACCACCAATGTCTATGATTCAGCAAAAGCGGTGAGTTTTGTTTCACTGCCGTTGAATTATATCATATCCAGTTCCATTTTTAAAATTCAAACCGTCAGCCGAAACTATACCCTGGACCTGGGTTTTAAAACCCAACCCAAGTTTTTGACGGAAGATTGCCCCGAGCGAATTGTACTCTCTGATCTGTCCATCCGCAATCAGCAAGGAGCCGATTCAGTTAAACTGATTTCTTCTGAACCGTCCAACCCCGCTACAAATAATATCACCATCTACCGGTGTCCGCATAACTACTTGTTGAAACTCAGTTTTAGACAATTGTATATGGATACGGTTAAAAGAGGGAAACTGGATACACGGGCGATTACTTCGGTGACAGCTGATTTTTTAGGGACCATTTACGGAGCTGTTTCCACAAATACACTTTTTCTTCCGCTCAACCTGTCTTCAGATCGCACTCAATACACTATTAATTTTGCCGATGGCACCACCAGGAATGTGTATGTAAGCTATCAGATCGCGTTGAAAACTTTGTTCAAGACCTGTTCAACACAAAAATTTCCATACAAACTGGGCATCCTGTCGCAAAACTTCGAATTGATTCAAATCCGGAGGGATTCCATTTATGATCCTCCCAAAACTAATCTTGAAACATTCCGATGTCCTATTCCAAATCAGATTACGGCCATATTCAAGAATGTTGCTGGAACTTTGGTCTCGGACACATTGAAAAGCATTACCGCTGACTACCTCGGCACAGACACACTGTACAGGAATAAGATCGGAACCAGTGTGGTGCTTCCG
>DAOMZK010000481.1:0-2357 GCA_035438035.1 Cyclobacteriaceae bacterium
AAACGTGCATAATCCATAATAGATGGTGTGTGTCCATTTTTCAGCAGGTATGCATTGTCACGCAGTTTCTCCACCGGTGTGGCAAAACTTGAACCGAAGTTGTGCCGGAGGCCCAAGGTATGCCCTACCTCATGTGATGCGACGAAACGAACCAGACTGCCCATCAGTTCATCATCAAAAAGTTTTTTCCTGGCTTTTGTATCCACAGCTGCTGTCTGAATGGTGTACCAGTTGTTCACCAGGTTCATCACATTGTGGTACCACCCAATATGACTTTCTATAATCTCTCCTGTTCGGGGATCGTGCACATTCGGTCCGTAAGCATTTTGAATGTCAGATGCAAAATAACGGATGAATGAGTACCGGGCATCTTCCGTACTGATGGACGAGTCACCCGGCGCGATCTCCTTCGCCAGAATCGCGTTTTTATAGCCTGCCTGTTCAAATGCCTTCTGCCAGTCTTCAACGCCAAGCATGAGATATTTTCTCCACTTGACCGGCGTGGCTGGATCGATGTAGTAAACGATTGGTTTTTTAGGTTCCACCAGTTCTCCGCGTTTCATTTTCTCAATATCACCGGGTTTGGGTTCAAGTCTCCAATGCACGGCAAAGATTTCAGTTTCAGACCGCTGTGACTCTTCTCCGTAGACCGTGTAACCATTGGCAAAATATCCCACACGTTTGTCAAACAGTCGCTTACGCGCTGGCACCTTTGGTAATTGAATCATGGAAGTATTTAATTCCAGCGTGACAACACCGGCATTAGCGCCTGCCGGTAATACCGTCACTTGAGAGGGTGCATTGGGCGAAGCTGGTGGAGGTAATACGGATGTATACGTCTTCACCATTTTCACTTCTGTATTGACAGGATAGGATTTCATCCCTTGTATAAAGGAGCGATCGTTCTGAATTGTCGTCAGGCTGAATCTCCTTTTCTTTTCCGGATCGAGTGAAATGAGTTGGTTGTCACCTTTAAAAAAGTCCGTGACATTAATCACCACTGAAGTATCCTTGCGAATGCTTTTGATATCAAAAGACGCAGCGATTGGATCCAGATTGGAATTTCTAACCGCCATGGTAATAGGCTTGATGGTGTCTTTGCTCGCACTGACAAAGAGAACGGCCCTCAGAAAAACCTTGTTGTTGGGACCACGCTCCCAGCGCAATACCTGCTGGTTCTCCAACTCACCCCCGTATCCTGCACCGGCTGGTGATTTGGATATTCGGGTTATGGCGATGAATTCCCTTCCCATGATACTGTCGAAAAGCTCGAAGTAATAATCATCACTTATTTTATGTACGGTAAAAAGTCCCTTTTGTGTTTTTGCTTTCCCCACCAGTTGGCGATAAGGCTGAAGTCCGCCCTTCTTGCGTGCCGTGTCCGCTTTCGCTACAGGCGGGGTGGGCTTCACTTCTTCCTTGACATTTTTCTTGTTTTTCTGTGCCACAACTACGGGTTTACAGCCTAAACCAGAAAGGATAAAGACGATCAGTAAAATTTTAATTTTCATATGAAATGGTTATGCGGAAATGTACACATTTTCCCCATTGAGGAATGTCACTATTGAATAACCGGCATGCATAAAACAAAAAAAGGCAACCTCTGCAGGCTGCCCCAGTTCGCGGGAGTATCAACATTTCAATTTTGAACGTGTAATCCTATCTTGTTCCCCTCCGTGCCAATAAAAAATGCCATGTAACCGATCTCCGGTGTGATCTGCGTTTTCGGTGTTACAATTTTACCCCCGGCTTTTTCAATCCTATTCAATACAATTTGGATGGAAGGGTTGGCATTCAGATAGATCATGCTTCCTTCTTTCGAAGGTTTGTGCAAGTCGCTCTTCACGAGCGCCCCATTTGTCTTGCCGCTGGTTGGGTCATTAGGGAAACTGACCATCTTCATTCCCATGATGTCCTCCAGGGGTTCCATTTTAAACACGAAGATGAATTCGTAAAACTGTGCAGCGAGGGCAATATCATTTGCCGGTACTTCAAACCAGTTGAGAGAATTGGTGTTTTTGCCCATGATTGTATTTGTTTTAACAGAGAGACGCAGCAGACTGTCAAAACCGGACAACCCTTCAAGATTATTTTCAGACTCCCTGTACAATGATCATTTTGCCCGTGGACGCTGTACGACGAATGGCTTTGGCTGGGGCATAAATTTCTGAATTATACCAGGCCTTTGCTTTATCTATTGAAGGAAACTCCAGCACCACAACACGTCCAGGGTTCCAGGCTCCCTCCAGTGTCTCGGTCTTGCCCCCGCGAACAATAAATTTTCCATCAAAAGGTGCCAGTGACCCGGGAGTTAATTTTCGGTACTCCTCATATAATACAGGGTCCGTGATATTAAC
>DAOMZK010000482.1:0-2354 GCA_035438035.1 Cyclobacteriaceae bacterium
ATCACGCTTCGCTTGGGGTTATAGCCACTCCACCTTACGCCGTCGGCAAGGATCGGTATCAGGTCGATGGCCATTTGTCTTTCCAAACCCCAAATAAAATACCCATTCATAACCTTGCTCAAAGAGAATCCTTCTTTGGTGCGGCCGATAAAGAAATCTCCCTTCAGCTCCGGGACTGCAACCATAACCCCGCTCTCGCGGATTAACCAGGTATCCGCCGCTCCATCGTACATAATTCCGGCTTTCCAGGTTATTGGTCGTTTGGTCTTAAGGCGTCCACTGATGACAATACGCGAATCGCGGACTTTGAACTTCGCTTCCAGTGTATCTAATTGTTGTTTGCTCTCGTTGTCCTGGACATAGGTGACGCCATCGATTAAGAAGCCGAATCCGATCCGCACCGTTGTAAGCACTCCATCGAACTCATTCCACTTCACGAATTTCCGCTTGGGCGTATCATAATCTAACCACTCTGCTGCCATAGTAGTAGAATCCCGAATCAATACGGCAGTCGTATCCTGAGCGCGCAACAACGCCGGAGCCAGCACGAGCAATATGGCCGTCAAAACGGCAACAATGGGGGTACGATTCCCGGCACGCGCGAGATTTACGCTCATTGCTTTCAAATTTTGAAGTAGAAGAATGGGTAATTGCGAGTTAAAAGTTAATTTTATCACCGGCGGTTTTTAAAAAATGGTAATCCTGCATCGTTGCTTTCATTAAATTCGTCGTTGGTAATCGGCAAATTGACGTACGGATTCGGCTCCTGCTTTAAATCGTCATTTGAATGTGGCTTTGGAAAAAATGGCTGCCGCTTGAAATCGAACAATAGAGTATATCATAGCGTGAAATGAATGCGAGCGCAGGGTATCCTGCGCTCATTTTACATGACTGTAAATTGAATACGGCATTGGAAGATTTGCACAGACCCTTTCAAATTATACCGGTCGAGGACGCCATAACCATAAATGAATTCCGTACGTATCGCCTTCGTCATATACCAGTTGACCATCGGAGTAAAACGCCAGAATTTTCCTCCATGAATAGACCCATCGTCCAAATCCAGCGTGGAGAACCGGAGGACAGCTTCCCATTCTCCCCATCCTCCTTTAAATACAGATTTCGTCACCGGAACAAACTCAAAAATGTTTCCGGTAGTAGTATAAGTGCGCTTAGTCTTCGTGAATATATAGGTGGCAACTATATCCCCGCCAAAAAAACTGTGATCTTCAGCAGCACCGGCATTGAATTGATGTACCATAACTTCTGAACCCAACAGCAAACGTCCTGTGCTATAATACATCTCGGCTCCGAAATGATTGGAATGTTCGGCTGAAAATTCACCTGTATTAATAATTTGAGGTGCCGGGTTGGATTCAGGGCGCGACTTTAAGGTGATTTTTCCGTCTATCGGTTTGCCATAACGGAAGTTGCCGGCAATATGGAGCACCCTGTTTTTTTCTTTATCATAAAAAGGCAACCACCCTATCCTTGCATCATATTGCCATGCATAAGTTGAAAAACTCTGACCTTTTGAAAGAACATCATTAAAGTAGCCAAGATTCCAGAACAATCTTGATTTTGGCAGGGAGCCAAAATATTTTATACCATCCGCCAGGATCGGGATAACATCCAAGGCCATCTGCCTTTCTGCGGTCCAGGGAAAATGGCCATTCATCACCTTGACCAGCGAATATCCCTCTTTAGTCCGCCCGATAAAAATATGTCCAAACAACTCCGGCACTCCAATGGTGAGCCCGGTTTCCCGTAACAACCAGACCTTTTTATCGCCATCATACATGAAACCGGCCTTCCATGCAAGGGTCCTTTTGGTTTTAAGTACCCCACTCGTCATAATCCGGAAATCCCTTGTTTCTAACTTAGGATCAAGAACTAAACCGGCTGAATCCATTTGCTGTTTGAAAACTGCACTCTGGCCGTATGCGGCACCGTCCAGTATGTAGCCGAAGCCAATCCTAATGGTTGAATAAGTCCCTTCAAATTCATTTGGTGGCCGTTTTTTCTTCAGGTAGTCCTCAGGACCAACTTCAAGAACTAATCCTGTCGTGCCATCCGGAACCGTTTTTTTATCCTGCCCAAAGGACAGGCGGGGCGCCACAAGAATCGCTGCGATCAACAAACATTCGAGCAGTACCGATCTGTAGAGGCGCCTTCCAACTTTATTGGTTAATATTCTCATGATTAATTTTATTAGTCACCTGCCTTTCACGGCGAGATGTGTTAAAATCAGATTTAATCAGGGTAACTGAGTGGTGGCCGTCTCAAAAGGTTGATAAAAGTTGATAAGGGTTTATGAAAGTTGATATTTAGACCCGAATGAAGCCGAATATTGC
>DAOMZK010000483.1:0-2341 GCA_035438035.1 Cyclobacteriaceae bacterium
ATTATCAATCGCGATTCAATGCGCCGCGGTTCATGGATCGTGCGGCTTGCTTTCTGCGTTTACATGGGCTGGATCTGCCTGGCCACAATCGCCAACACCACAGCCCTTCTGGTGAGCATCGGGTGGGATGGGCTGGGCATCACGCAGGAAACGTGGACGATCTTCATGATTCTTGTCGGCGCTGGCGTTGGCGTTACCGTCATATGGCAACTACAGAATCCATTCATAGCACTTGCATTGATCTGGGGGTTTTATGGGATCGTATTGAAAAGACAACTCGACTATCCTTCGATTGTCACTGCCAGTTACGTCGGAATAGCCCTCACAATAACGGTCAGCCTGTACCGGGTTTTCAAATCCAGGATGGCAGCAGACGGAAAGACTAGCGTATAGGATTTTTGGAATCTAATAAGACGAAGCGATCCCATGATAATCGACCTGTTGGCATTGATTTCAATTTAAATCACGGGCCTTATTCCATCTTCGGCAACGGAATATCCCGTTTCATCATCGCCTCACGGTTGGCCATTTCCCATGCCGTATAGAAAACAAGCTGTGCCCGTTTAGCCAGCAGTTTATAATTAATCTTGTCGGGCGTGTCGGTGGGTTTGTGATAGTCGGCCTTGCGCATGCCATCATAATAAACAATAATGGGCCCGCCGATACGGGCGACATTGTAATGGTTACTCCGGAAATAAATTCTTTCCGGATCTTTGGGGTCGTTGAACTTATAGTCGAGATACAGTTTTGAATATTTGTTGTTAACACTTTCGCTCAATGGTTTCAGGTCTGTGCTCAGCTTATCGTCGCCGACAACATATATATAGTTGAGTGTATCTGCTTTTTTCCTCTCGGTGTCAACCCTGCCGATCATATCGATATTGAGATTGGCGGTGATCATCTCAGGATTGACTGTCGGGTGATTCGTATAGTATTCAGATCCCCACAACCCTTTTTCTTCACCACTCACGGTCATGAAGATGATGCTTCTGCGAGGTCCTTTGCCGGCAGCTTTGGCTTTTTGGAAAGCGCGTGCAATTTCAATTACGCCTACTGTTCCTGATCCGTCATCATCAGCGCCGTAGTTAATGACGTCACCCCGCTTGCCAAGGTGATCATAATGGGCGGTTACGATGAGATATTCATTCTTTTTGTCAGTACCCTCAATAGCACCGAGCACATTGGAGCTTTGCATTTTTTGGAGTTTCTTGTTCAGCTCCAACTGAACTTCCATCTTCACCGGTGTGAGTTTTGGCTTGATGTCAGCCTTCATGCTTGCCCATGATGGACCAAAAAGTATTTCTGCAGTTTTTTCTGTAATCGAATAGACCGCCGGCGATTGTGCTGCCTTGAACAGATTCACATACATATTTCCCATGGACAAGGGCCGCAGAGCAGGGACTACCAAAAAGATTGCTGCTGCACCTTTTTCCTGTGCGCTGAGGATCTTTCCAAATGTGGTAGCAGGACCAAAAAATCCGGTCCGTTTGCTGGTAAATCCTTCCGGTTTGCCGTCGGCAATCAAAACAGCTTTTCCACGTACGTTGTCTGTACCATAACTGCTGTAGGTTGAATCGACGATACCATAACCGGCAAACGTTACTTCAGAGAAAAACATCGTATTGCTGCTGCCGAAGTTAAGGCTGGGCTGAAAGTCTTCACCCATTTTTAATTCTTTCCCGTTCACAATCATTCTTGATTTGACAATAGAGTCGCGGTACACAGGGAAAGTAAGTTGAAAGGATCCGTTATTGCCGGGCAGGAGGCCCATGGCTTTAAACTGATCTTCAATATAGGAAGCTGCTTTCTTTTGCCCTTCTGTGGCGGTCTCACGGCCTTCCATTTCTTTTCCGGCTACGATGTACAGTTGCTTTTTCAATTCTGCATCCGTAATGCTCTCCGCAAATGGTTTTGGATTGGCAGCTTTTTTCTGACCGAATGAAAAGATTGAAAAAAGGACAATGGGGAATAACAGTAAATGCTTCATGGTCTTGATTTAGGATGTTCAAACTTAGATAAAAGATTGTGTTTTAGAAATGGTCAGACAAGATGTATTGTCTACCTCGGTGCAATCAAAACCGGCGTGCTCTTATTTTCTGTCGTCCCGTCTCCCAATTGTCCAATTCCATTCTCACCCCATGCCCAGAGTGTACCGTCTGATTTCAATGCAAAGGACCGATTCAGTCCAGCCGCAACTTTCACATAGCCAGAGCCTATAGAAGCTGGAGCACTTTTATCGACGGTTGTGCCATCACCAAGTTGGCCATTGCCATTTGCACCCCAAGCCCATAGTGTGCCGTCCGTTTTCACCGCCAGGGTATACTGTGAATCTGCAGCAAGT
>DAOMZK010000484.1:0-2336 GCA_035438035.1 Cyclobacteriaceae bacterium
AGGATGTGGTCCCGGGAAACGGAGAACGGATTACGTGGATATTGATACCCGGGCTCCTGTTGACGGGATTATTAAAATATAATCAATGGTATACAGTCACAGCCTTTATCGGCATGGCATTGTTTCTGTTGTTCCTCGTCTTGAAAGTAAAGCCGCAGTACCTGGGAAGATTCTACTTTGCCTATTTTTTTATTCTGATTCCATTTTTTCTCGTTAACGGAGTGCTTACGGGAACGGGCTTGCCGCAACCCGTAGTCTGGTATAACGACGCCGAAAATCTGGGCATCCGGATGTTTACCATCCCCTTTGAAGATACCTTTTATGGTATGCTATTGATTCTGATGAATGTGAGTATTTTTGAATACCTGCAAAAACGGGCGGCGATTCGAACATAATACATCATGAAATTTCTCATCTCCTTTCTCCTCGTTTTCTTTTCAATTTGCATCACGGTCCCGGCCTCCGGTATCTATGGTGTGGTTTTCATTGACGCCAACGGCAACGGCATCCGTGAAAAAAATGAAATCGGACTAAAGGGAGTTGTGGTGTCGGACCAGATTACTGCCGTTACCACCGATGCCAATGGATTTTATCAAATTGCCAACAGCAAGGGATTGGGTTATGTCTTTGTCAGCCTGCCGTCGGGATACAAGGCAGTAAGAAATTTCTTCAGCAAAGTAAATGCTTCTCAAAGCAACGTGCAGGTTGATTTTGCCATCATCAAAACCATCAACCCCACCCGGTTCAAATTCATCCATGCGTCTGACACCCACATCAGTTCCCAGACCCTGGATCGCATCGCCAAATTCAAAGCAGTTGCTGATTCTGTCAAACCCGATTTTATCCTCGTGACTGGTGACCTGGTTAAAGATGCCTTGCGTGTACCCGAAGCCGAAGCCTCTTCTTTGTTTGAACTGTACAAAAATGAAATCTTAAAATTTGAATTACCTGTCTGGAATGTACCGGGCAATCACGAAATCTTCGGGATTGAAAGGGAATTATCAAAGGTAAGTAAGGACAACCCGCTCTATGGACGAAAGATGTACCGGCACTACTTTGGTCCTGACTATTACTCATTCAATTTCGGCGGGATTCATTTTGTCGCACTCAACTCTCTTGAATTTGAAGACCTGTGGTATTACGGATCCATTGATTCAGTTCAGCGGGAATGGCTGAAGAAAGATCTTGCGGCTGTACCCCCATCTACACCCGTCGTGACTTTCCAGCATGTTCCTTTCATCTCCGGTGAACTCAGCATTTCAGGCTTCACTGAATCAGGTCCCTCGCGTACGCTGGAGAAAGAACACGGCGAACCAAAATTCAGACACGTCGTTTCCAATGCGCTGGGAATCATAACCATCTTACGGTCCCATCCCTTTCCTTTAGCACTGGCCGGACATCATCATTCCCGACAATTGTTGTATCTGGAAACGGCAGGACAGCAAACACGATTCGAGCAAGGTGCCGCGGTCATTGGTCCTTCCGACAGAGGATCTATTCAATTTCCATCCGGTGTCACCGTTTACGATGTTGAAAACGGTGAGATAGACGGAGGAACATTTATTATTTTGAAGTAGAATACATTTGCACAGAGATTACAGAGGGGTGCATTTAGCCAGACTCTATATTCTCTGAGTGATTTTCCTCTGTGGCCAAAAAAATCCAATTCGCACTGGGTCACCACAAAAAAATCAGGGGAAGATTTTACTCTTCCCCCTGACTTAACTTTCGCTATGGCTTTAGCTTAAGATTGAAATATTTTTATGCTGCTTGCGTTGTCGTGTCTTGCTCAGTCTTTGCTTTTTTAGGCTTGCTGCGCTTAAATTCCTTTTTCAAAAGATGGGAAAATTCCACGGCCATCTTCTTCGTCGTACGGTTGATGATACGCTTTACCTTTTTGTTGGGCTTGGGCAGTTCAAGGTGACCAATGGATTGTTGAAGAGAATCTTTTAACAGACTCCGGAGAGCTTTTTTGGATACTTTCTTATTTTCCATGGCGACTGATTTTTGGTGTTCAAATCTACCATAGCAGGGCGGATTAAAGAATCCGGAATTATCCAAGAAATACACATCTTGTCCACAAGATGAATAACCTGATTATCAATTATATACAACCCATTTTGTGGACAACTACAATACAGGTCACCCTATTCGTATCGCAACGATCGGACGGGATCGGCAGCTGCCGCTTTTATGGACTGCCAGGATACCGTAATCCACGCTATAGCCACGGCCATCAAGCCACTCGCAACAAAAATAAGGGGACTTAATTCCATCCTGTACGTAAAATCCTTTAGCCACCAATCCGCCACAAACCAGCCCAGACCAACCGCCGG
>DAOMZK010000485.1:0-2333 GCA_035438035.1 Cyclobacteriaceae bacterium
CAGCGATTATGGACCTGCCTCCCAATGCTCTCGGTCCGAACTCTGCCCTTCCGGTGAACCAGCCCACCACGCCGGGTTCAATGAGTTTATTTGTTATCTTTTCAAATAATGATTCGTCATTCAGCTTTGTAAACGTTATGCCTTTCGCCTGGAGAAAAACTTCAATTTCTTCATTACTGAATTGGCTTCCCGTAAAGGCACTATAGATTGCCTTTCCTCTTGGTTTTCCCAGTATGTGGTTGTAGGTGTACAGTGCCGATCCCATACTGATTCCGGCATCATGACCCGCAGAAGGAATGTACAGGTTTCCAAATTTCGTATTCGCCAAAATTTTGCCGTTGGCGACCGAGTTCTGAGCAACACCGCCTGCTATGCAAATGTTTTTCATTCCCGTGCGTGCCTGGAGGTGGGTGAGTATGTGAATGATGATATCCTCACATACCCGCTGCACACTGGCCGCAATATCTTTATGATGTTGCGTGAGCTCTTCCTGTGACAACCGTGGCGGACCGAATTTCTTTACCATGGCTTCACCGTACAGCGAGGAAATCACCGGCACGCTGGCAGAGTAGTCCAACCTAATTTCAGATGGTTTGGTAAAGAAGGCCTGGTCCCATTCAAACAAACCATTATCTGTGAGCTTTATGATTTTCCTTATCTCATCCGTGTACACCGGATTTCCATAGGGCGCCAGGCCCATCACTTTATATTCATCACCGTAGTGTGGAAACCCAAGATATTGCGTGAAGGCTGAATAGAACAGTCCTGTGGATGCGGGAAAATCAACAGAATCCAGTACCTCAATTCGATTACCCTTCCCTGTCGCGATCATGGTGGTGGTAAAGTCGCCTGATCCATCTATTGAAAGGATGGCAGATTCATCAAACGGGCTGGCAAAGAAAGCAGACGCCAGGTGACTTCTGTGGTGCTCTATATTATAGATTTTGGGAAGGATCTCCTTTTCGGGCAAACCCGACAGAACAGATAGTTCACGTTCGATTGAAGTTACTTTCCTGGAATTCCTAATTCTGTCGAATATCAGCTTATTGTTGCCCGACAGGTTCCGGAGCGCAAACAAAGCCTTGCGCCACAACTTGGCTTTCGGATCACGTCCTATGCTGATGATTTCCACTTCACGGAGACTTACTCCTGCCTCCCGGAGACAAAACTCAATTGCCATTGAAGGAAATCCCACCCAATGCTTGATCCGCCTAAAGCGTTCTTCTTCAGAAGCGGCGAGCAGAATGCCGTCTTTAAAAATTGCCGCGGAAGAGTCTGCATGATGGGCATTTAAACCGAGTACGTACATCTCAAAATCTTAAAAAAGGTTGAAAAAATCAGAACTGAAAGTAAATAAACTGGCTTATGGGCCTTAAAAAAGTGAAGACAAAAATAATAATCACTGTAAAGCGGACGGAGTTCAAAGCAAAATCCAGGTAAGTAAAGCGTTTAATATAAGGCTGCACAAACTTATCCGCGATATAGGACATAACAACCAATATCAACATCAAAGCAGTGATGATATAGGTGTTCTCGCGCATGGTATAGAATAAGTACTGAGAAGGTTGCAGCACTTTTGAAAGCATCGCGAATGTGTCTTGAAGATTGTTTGCCCTGAAGGGTATCCAGCTTAGCATCACAAGGCCCAGCGTGACGGGCCAGACCAGGAAATAGCTACCGGCAAATCCAAACCGGTCGCGCAGGGGTCTTAACTTTCGCTCTATGAAAATAAAAGAAGCATGATAGAGGCCCCATACCACGAAAGTCCAATTGGCTCCATGCCATAATCCCATGATGGCCCAGGTAAGAAAGAGCGCTTTGTTTTTAGTTGTTCGGGAAGTGGATTCAAGTCCTTCGCCAATCCCGCCCCGGCCTGTGGATTTCTCAACCTTTATTCCGGCGAGCGGCAAATACAGGTAGTCGCGAATCCAGGATGAAAGAGAAATATGCCACCGTTTCCAGAAATCCTTGAAGGACGAAGCGATGTAGGGATAGTCAAAATTTTCGGGGATGGATATGCCCATCATCCGGGCTGCACCCACTGCGATGTGTGAATAGGCAGAGAAATCAAAATAGATCTGGAATCCAAAAAGAAAGGCGAGTGTCCACACATCAATTGCCGACAGGCTGGCTACATCTGAAGCAAAACCTTCATCCACCAATGGACTAATGTTATCTGCAAGAGCAACCTTGAGAAAGAGACCATACAAAATTCTCTTCAGTCCTTCGGCTAGAAAATCAAGTTCAAAGACAGGCCGGTTCTTTAATTGACTGAGCAACTCGGAAGCACGCTGAATCGGTCCCGCCACCAGCTTTGGAAAGAAAGTAACGAA
>DAOMZK010000486.1:0-2321 GCA_035438035.1 Cyclobacteriaceae bacterium
GGTCCGTGATATTAACATCAGCTATGACGTATGCTTTCATGATTTGTAAATTGAATTTTAAAATGAAAATTAAACTATCCGCTAAAATGCATTTCTCAAATTATTAACCAATTCTATCATTTCAAATTAGCACATTATCACATTAACGCTATATTTACAGACACCCATGACCCAACAAACACCCAAAGAACTTTTTGCCAAGGGTTTAATCACGGAAGCACAGTACGTGAAGATTGATGCGATCCACTCCGGAAAGATCATATCAGTATTCTATGAACTCCGTAGTCTGCTCTATCTGGGCGTCCTGTTATTCACCACCGGTGCGGGACTGCTCATCTATGAGAATATCGGCGAACTGGGTCATCTGTTGAGCATCATTACGCTTACCCTGCTGACCATCGCCTGCTTCTGGTATACATTCACCCAAGCCCCGGCCTATACCAACGAACCGGTAAAAGGTCCTACGCCTTACTTTGACTACATTGTTTTGCTCGGCAGTCTCTTGTTTATCTCAGTCCTGGGTTATCTCCAGTTCCAATTTGGTATCCTCGACGAAAACCTGGGTATCATCACCCTGGTCACAGCGCTATTTTATTTTTTCATCGCTTATAGGATGGATCATGCAGGTGTGCTTTCTCTTGGAATCACCGCGCTAGCATCATTCTGGAGCATCAGTGTATCACCACAAAAATGGTACAGTGGCAACTTTCTTGAGACCGCCAATCTTCATGTGACCGCAGTCGTTTTTGGCGCGGCACTGGGTGGAGTAGCTGTCATCCTCGATAAAAAGTCAATCAAAAAACACTTTACGTTTACTTATCTGAATTTTGCAAGCCTGATTTTTTTCTCTGGTGCGATTGGAGGATTATTCGTTGATGAAAGTCTGTATGGCATTTATCTGCTGGTGATCGCCGGAGGATGTGCAGCAGCCTGGTACCTTGCCCGGCAAATGAAATCCTTCCTGCTCCTGCTCTATTCCTTCCTGGCCGCTTATATCGGGACAACCTATTTTCTTGGGACAATCGTTACCGAGGAGTTTTTCGGCTTCTGGTTCTACTATTCCATTGTCTCCTGCGGAGGCTTTATCTTTTTCATCATCAAGTACAAAACTTTTTTCAGCCGCGGTGAATGAGAAGCGCTTATAACGAAACCAGCCTGTACAATCTTTTTGTACTCAAAGAGGTCAAGCGATGGTGGAAGCATGGCTTGATTCAGGATGGCCAATACAACACCATCCGTGAAAACTATATTTGTCCCCTTTTTCATCCCAACTTTATTATCCGTATTCTTTTGTTCATCGCCGGCATGATTGCACTATCCGGCGTGACCGGCACATTCATGCTTTTCATGACCGCCTTTGACCCAGGGGTAGAAGTATGGTCTTTCGCCTCCATCTTATATGGGGTTGGAGCTTTCTTTTTCCTAAAATATGTTTTCATCAACAACAAGCATTATAAATCCGGGATAACCGAAATCCTTTTGTACCACGCCATTGGTTACACATTTGGCGGACTAATGGGCTTGACCGATTTCAACGTACACTTCATGCTTTTCACCGGCGTAATTGTATTATCATTTGCAGCTTACCGGTATGTTGATCTACTCACTACCCTCGCGGCTACATTAACATTGGCTGGTTTGGTGTTTTATGAGTTCTATAACATGGGAGGAATATTTCAGCAAATCATTCCTTTTGTAATTATCCTCTTTTTTACTCCATTATATTTTATTGCCCGGTCACTTAAACAGAAACCTTCATCCTGGCTTTGGACACAAAACCTCATCATCATTGAAGCCATCAGCCTATTGTTGATTTATGCTGGCGGAAATTACCTGGTCGTCCGTGAACTCAGTATTGCCCTGATGGATCTCGTCCTGGAAGAAGGTCAGGATATTCCATTTGCCATCCTGTTCTATGGTTTGACCTTATTAATTCCAGTAATTTATCTGTATCTCGGAATAAAAAAGAAGGACGTAATCCTGCTCCGGGTCAGTCTGATACTGGTTGCATTATCCGTATTCACCTTCAAGTACTATTACGGTTTCCATCATCCTGAAATTACGCTGACCGTGGCCGGCGCCTTGCTGCTGATCATCTCTTATGTTTTATTCAATTATTTAAAGATCATTCGTGGCGGATTTACCCGCGACAATCTGCTTTCTGAAAAATGGAGCAGCATGAATGTGGAAGCATTCGTAGTTTCACAAACCCTGGGCGGAAAGCAGGTGAAAGCAAACGATCAGTTAAAGGGAGGCGGAGGTGAATTTGGCGGGGGCGCGGCGAGCGGCGGGAGGGCGCTCCAGTCGTCGGGCCGCGCTCG
>DAOMZK010000487.1:0-2317 GCA_035438035.1 Cyclobacteriaceae bacterium
AAAATCCTTCTGGGTTTCCCAATCGATCTGTCGTGCTTTGTCGTGGTTGGGAAGGGGATCGCCCAATACATTCAATTTCTTTTCCTTGATGTAGTCGGAAACAGAATGTGAAAGCAAGTGATTGACCTCTTCCACGAGGATAGACTTACCAAACATCTTTCGGACAACGCCTGAAGGAACTTTCCCCTGGCGGAAGCCTTTGATATTCATCTTACGGGAATACTCCTTTACTTTCTCTTCTACCTTGGGAAGGTAGTCGCTTTCAGTGAGTTGGATTTTGATGAGCCCGTCTGTGGGTGATGGTTGATCTAATGTTATGTTCATAATTCGTCGTTCGTTGTTCGTAACTCGTTGTTCGTCATTGAATGTTCGCTTTTTGAAATGATCCAACAACGAACAACCAGTATGTGCGGATGAAGGGACTCGAACCCCCACGCCTTACGGCACCAGATCCTAAGTCTGGCGCGGCTGCCAATTACGCCACATCCGCATGATGTGTATATGCTATCTTTCTTTAATAAATTTTCTACTGGCCGTCTGCCAATGGAGTTTTACCCGCCGGAACTCAGGCGCCCCAAACCTTTCCTTCCCGCATGGGGTTTTAGAGATAAATGACTTCGTGCGGAACTGATTCAGCCTCGGTTCTAAAAGTTCACCTGCCAGGCTTTACCATTTCCGCATTTTTGACTTAAATTAAAGGGTCTGACTGTTGGATGAGCCAAATCATTCAATAGGCTGTCAAAAAGGGAGTGCAAATTTAGAGATTATTCGTTAGCATAGAAGGTTAAAAAGAAAATCACTTGGTAGCAGCCATCATAGATTCCGCAGAAGAGAAAAAAGAGCTGATCAGCAGCTACCGCAGACTTTTGCGAAAGGCGAAGCCGGTATTGAAACCGAATGACGCCAAGTTGATCAAACGTGCCTTTACCTTGGCATTGGAAGCACACAAGGATATGCGCAGAAAATCGGGTGAGCTATTCATTTTCCATCCCCTGAGTGTAGCAGAAATTTGTGTGGAAGAAATTGGTCTGGGAACCACATCAATCGTGGCTGCGATCATTCATGACGTTGTAGAAGATACCGACATTGAACTCGCGGATATTGAAAGGATGTTCGGTAAAAAAATTGCCAAAATCGTTGATGGTCTTACCAAAATCCGCGGTGTATTTGAATACGGCACTTCAGCACAGGCTGAGAATTTCAGGAAGATGCTCTTTACTCTTTCTGAAGATGTTCGAGTGATCCTGATCAAACTTGCGGACAGGCTTCACAATATGCGCACGCTCGACAGCATGCCGCGCAATAAGCAACTCAAGGTGGCATCAGAAACGATCTACCTCTATGCCCCTCTTGCTCACCGGCTTGGACTCAATGCCATTAAAACCGAATTGGAGGATTTGTACCTGCGATTTACGGATCAGGCCGTGTATAAGGATATTGCCAACAAGATCGATGAGAGTCGCGCTTCACGAAATAAATTCATCAAGCAGTTTGTTGCGCCTCTCAAAGAAGAGATGGATAGACTGAAAGTGGAAGTTGAGATTAAGGGTCGTCCCAAATCCATTTTTTCCATCTACAATAAAATGCGGAAGCAGAATATTCCTTTTGAAGAGGTATACGATCTCTTCGCCATCCGCATCATTATTGATACGCCACTTGAGCATGAAAAGTCGTATTGCTGGCAGGTCTACTCCATCGTCACGGATTATTATACACCCAACCCTGACCGGCTCCGTGATTGGATCAGCACGCCGAAAGCCAATGGCTATGAGTCCCTTCACACCACGGTTATGGCCAAGAATGGTCAATGGGTGGAAGTGCAAATCCGCACCAAGCGCATGGACGAAATTGCGGAAAAGGGTTATGCCGCACATTGGAAATACAAAGACAGTTCAGGTAACCATGAATCCAATCTTGAAAAATGGCTTGTGCGTGTACGCGAATTGCTGGAGCATCAGGACCTGACGGCATTAGAATTTGTGGATGACTTCCGGGGTAACCTGTTTACAGAAGAAGTTTTTGTTTTCACGCCCAAGGGAGATTTAAAAACGCTCCCGGCAGGTGCCACTGCCCTCGACTTTGCTTTTGAAATACATACCGATATCGGCGCGCGCTGCATAGGTGCTAAAGTAAATCAGAAACTGGTGCCCATTAATCATGTGTTGAAAAATGGTGATCAGATAGAAATACTCACATCCTCCAAGCAAAAGCCAAATGAAGATTGGCTCAGGATTGTTTTGACGCAGAAGGCGAAATCTAAAATCAAGGACCTGCTGAGGGAAGATAAGCGTAACATTGCCGAAGAAGGGAAGGAAGT
>DAOMZK010000488.1:0-2312 GCA_035438035.1 Cyclobacteriaceae bacterium
GTTTGTTGGATTTTTTGTAAGCGGGGTTGTATATTTATCCATGATGGGTAAAGCAAAGCGAGATAATTCATAAATCTTTGCCCGCTTTTTCCAAACCCTTCGCAGAAATCTGATTCTGTGGAGCGTTCAAAATCAAAAGTGCATTGACTATGTCTGTATTGATAAAAAACGGCCGTGTTGTTACTGCGTCGGAAGATGCAATAGCCGATATCCTTATTGAGGGTGAAACCATCACCACAATTGGTAAGAACTTGTCGGTGAAAGCGGACCGGGTGATCGATGCTTCCGGTAAACTGGTAATGCCCGGAGGGATTGACCCGCATGTCCACCTCGATATGCCTTTTATGGGGACTTTTTCCAGCGACACCCACGAAACCGGTACTCGTGCGGCATTGTTTGGCGGCACCACAACAGTAATCGATTTTGTTTTACAAAAACAGGGCCATTCACTTGCTGAGGCACTTGCCGAATGGAATTCACGTGCCCAGGGTACTGCCGTTGGTGACTACAGTTTTCACATGGCCGTCACCGATTTCAATGAAAAGACTAAAGCCGAAATCAAAACCATGATAGAAAAGGAGGGTATTACTTCCTTCAAAACTTTTATGGCATACAAAGGTGCTTTGATGATTGATGACCGGCAGATGGTGGGCCTTATGCAGGAAGTGAAAAAGGAAGGAGGGATGGTGACCGTTCACGCCACCAACGGAGATATGATTGACTATCTCATCGCCAAACATCGTGCAGAAGGAAAACTTTCACCGCTGTATCATTATCTATCCCAGCCGGAAATCACGGAAGCCGAAGCCAGTGGACGATTTGCTGACATGCTTCACTATACCGGATGTCCGGGTTACATCGTACATCTTACCTGTAAGGGGGCGCTCAATGCTGTTCGCTTGGCTACCCGAAGAAACCAAAGAGTGTTCGTCGAGACCTGCATCCAGTATCTCTTATTGGATGCTTCCTTGTATGAAAAGAATTTCGAAGGTGCGAAGTGGGTGATGAGTCCACCGCTCCGGGAAAAAAAAGATCAAAATACACTCTGGGCGGGGATCAACCAGGGCCTTGTGTTGGTTGTCGCCACAGATCATTGTCCGTTTAAGTGGGAACAGAAGCTGATGGGCAAGGATGATTTTTCTAAAATTCCGAATGGTCACCCAGCCATTGAAAACCGGATGGAATTGCTGTATAGTGAAGGTGTACACAAGAAAAAAATTTCATTGAATAAATACGTCGAAGTAGCTTGTACAAATCCCGCCAAACTTTTTGGCATGTTTCCCAGGAAGGGCACTATTGGCATTGGCAGCGATGCGGACATTGTTATTTTCGATCCGAATGAAAAGCATACACTATCGGCAAGCACCCACCATATGAATGTTGATTATTCAGCATATGAAGGATGGGAAATTACGGGCAAAGTCAAGACCGTTTTGCTCCGTGGTCAGGTCGCCATCGAGGATGGAAAATGCAATGTGAAGAAGGGGTATGGGAAATTCATCAAACGAAATAAAGTAACTGGAATCATCTAACTCTTAACTCTTAACTCTTAACTCTCCCCATGGCAAGAAAAATTAAGTCCGGTCTGATTCAAATGAGCATCCCCAAGACGGAAGGTGATGGAACGATTGCGGAAATAATGGAAGCCATGATTCAGAAGCATATTCCATACATTGAAGAAGCTGGAGAAAAAGGCGTTCAGATTCTTTGTCTGCAGGAGATTTTCAGTACACCCTATTTCTGCATGGGTCAGGATAAAGCCTGGTATGCCTCTGCTGAAACCGTACCCGGACCAACAACAGAAAGATTGGCTGCCTATGCGAAAAAGTACAGCATGGTGATTATTGTACCTATTTATGAGAAAGAGCAAGCCGGCGTACTGTACAACACTGCGGCAGTAATTGATGCCGATGGCAAATACTTAGGGAAGTATCGTAAAAATCATATTCCTCATACTTCCGGATTCTGGGAGAAATTTTTCTTCAAGCCCGGTAACCTGGGATATCCTGTTTTTCAGACACGTTATGCAAAAGTAGGCGTTTACATTTGCTATGATCGCCATTTTCCTGATGGAGCGAGGTGTCTTGGATTGAATGGTGCAGAAATCGTGTACAATCCTTCTGCCACTGTAGCAGGACTGAGTCAATACCTATGGAAACTGGAGCAACCTGCTCATGCTGCAGCCAATGGCTATTTCATGGGATGCATCAATCGTGTGGGTACTGAGAAGCCGTGGAACCTTGGAAAATTTTATGGCTCATCCTATTTTGTTGACCCCCGCGGGCAAATTTTTGCTATAGCGTCAGAAGACA
>DAOMZK010000489.1:0-2291 GCA_035438035.1 Cyclobacteriaceae bacterium
AATTCAAGCGCGGCCTCCAGCACGAACAACAGGCTGTCCATATTCAGTTTCCATGCCCAACGCGGATCCTTTTCGCCGGTTGCGGAGAGCAGGGCGGCCAGGTGGTAAACCTGCGTGATTGAATTTTTTTTCAGGATGTCAAAAAGTTTGTCGCGCTGCATGACATCAAATTTTTCATAACGGCCTTCTTTAAGAATTCCGGTTGGATCCTTGATGTCAGATGAAATCACATTGTCCTGTCCGTAGATTTTCCAAAGCCCCTGGGTAAGTTCACTGCCCAACTGGCCACCGGCACCAATGAGGAGAATGGTTGTTTTCTTCATATGCAAATTCTGTCAACACGGATCAGGTGCCGTGCCGAAAGTTATCAAAATTTCAGATTTACCCTTAACCCATTAGATTTGTCACGGAAGAATGGACAGCCTTTCCCGGCTCACCGATTTCAATCAAAATACGCCAGCCATGTATAAAAAACTTCAGCCCGTTTTGCAAAAGGAACTACAGTCGATCCGTGATGCAGGACTTTATAAAAGAGAAAGAATTATCACCACTCCGCAAGGTGCTGAGATAAAAACTGCCGACGGCAAACAGGTCATTAACTTCTGTGCAAACAATTATCTCGGACTTTCATCTCATCCCAGGGTAATTGCTGCCGCCATAAAGGGAATTGAAACGCACGGTTATGGTATGTCGAGTGTGCGGTTTATTTGCGGGACACAGGATATTCATAAAACACTCGAGAAAAAGATTTCAGAATTTCTCAGTACAGAAGACACCATATTGTATGCCGCCGCCTTTGACGCGAATGGTGGCGTGTTTGAACCGTTGCTGGGAGCAGAGGATGCCATCCTATCGGATGAATTGAATCATGCGTCAATTATCGACGGCGTTCGTTTATGTAAAGCCATGCGCTATCGCTACAAGCACAACGATATGGATGACCTGAAAAAGCAATTGGAGGAAGCCAAACGCGCAGGCGCTAAACAGATTGTTATTGCAACGGATGGTGCTTTTTCGATGGACGGTACCATTGCCAGGCTGGATCTGATTTGTAATCTGGCCGATCAGTATGAAGCCCTTGTCATGACCGACGAATGTCACAGCTCAGGTTTTATCGGAAAAACCGGAAGAGGAGTCCCGGAATATCGCAACGTGATTGACCGGGTCGATATTATAACCGGTACGCTCGGCAAAGCATTGGGCGGGGCATCCGGTGGATTTACTTCGGGAAAAAAGGAAATCATTGAACTGCTTCGCCAGCGATCCAGACCCTATCTGTTTTCCAATACGCTGGCACCGTCAATTACCGCCGCATCGATCGAAGTCTTTAACATGCTCACAGAGACTACTGCATTGCGCGATAAACTGGAACGCAATACCAAATTCTTCAGATCCGCCATGACAAAAGCCGGCTTTGATATCAAGACCGGTGAACACCCGATCGTTCCGATCATGTTGTATGATGCGCCGTTGGCACAGCAATTTGCAGACAAGCTTCTTGAAAAAGGAATATATGTGATCGGATTCTTTTTCCCGGTGGTGGCCAAAGGACAGGCGCGCATCCGCGTGCAATTGTCGGCTGCTCATGAACAACATCACCTGGATCAGGCAGTCAAGGCCTTTACCGAAGTGGGAAAAGAACTGGGTGTTTTACAATAGGTAGTCTATTTCCCTTTTTTCCTGAAGGCTTCGGCCCAATCTGTTTCAGCAGAAAAAAGTCCGAAAATGGTTTCGGCATTTTCCTGCGGAAGGAAGTAAATGCGTTCTTTCCTTCCTTTCAATTTGAGCGTGTAGAGATTGAAATAGGGGATAGCCCGGATGCTTTTAACCTCAGGCCATTCATAGTGATTGACTTTATTGCTCTCCATCACAGCGATGCGTTTTTTTCCGATGGCCACCCTTTTAAGCCGGGCAGCAATCATGAAATAGATGGCAACGAATGTCAGGCCAAGAATAAAAAACAGGAGGGCTGATTTTCTTCCTTTCTCCACATTGTTCTGAAGAAAGAGAAGTGTTCCGCAAATCCACTGTAATATTCCAAAGGCCAGGAAAAAATACTTAGCGAAGTAATACTTCACAGGACTGGCTTCTTTCATTTATTACATAAACGTTTGGTTTTCAACGACTAAGATAGTGAAATAATAATGATTTCTTCAAATTTCCAGCTGGATTTGCATTCCGGACTGGAGACGGGTTATGATTTCACCTCTTGAGGTTCGGCCGATTCATGGTCCACCGGTACTGCTTCCCAATTTTTTGGTTCTTCGTGGTGGAGGTATTCGAGAATTTTT
>DAOMZK010000490.1:0-2287 GCA_035438035.1 Cyclobacteriaceae bacterium
CTTTCTTTTTCCGGTCTCGCTGCGCCCATAACGAATCCGGAGTGGCCACAAAGAGGATTGCGCAAAAAGAGAGAAGCGTAAAGAAGGGTATTTTTTTCACCGGGATTGCTGCAAACGGAATCAGAAAGGCTTCAAAATTAACGAATTTTCCACAAAATTGTTGTGAGTCGTCAGGCGGAACGCTTTAATTCCTTGCGCTCAAAAGTATAGGCCGTTACGCAGAATACCAGAATCAGGAAAAGATGAAATCCCGTGGCGGTTAACTGGTCAGCCATGGTTGCTGTCGGAAAGGGGAAAGCTTCAGCGATGGCAAAGAGAAAAATTGAAAAGAGAATGTATCCTGTCCCCTGCAGAATGGTGTAGGGTATGGGATAATTTTTTTGACCGGTTAAATAACAGAGCGCCGACATGCTGAAATAACATAAGAAGGCAGCCCAGCTGCTACCGGTGTATCCGGCATAGGGTATGAGTAAATAATTTCCAAGAATGGTAACTAGGGCACCGAAAATAGTAATGAGGGTACCGTAATAGGTTTTGTCAGTAAGCTTAAACCAGATGCTGAAGTTGTAGTATATACCCAGGAAAAGATAGGCCATCAGCAGTATCGGTACAATGTTCAGGCCGACTCTGAAATCTTCACCGATAAAATATTTCAACAGATCAAGGTTGACACTGATCCCCAGAAATACCACGCAACCAACGATGACAAAAAAATGGTTCACCCGGGCAAAAAGTTGGGGTGAGTTTCTGTCTGCTGCATTGGAAAAGAAAAAGGGTTCTGCGGCATATCGGAATGCCTGAACGCCCAACATCATAAATACCGCGTACTTGTAACAGGCCCCGAAGATTCCCATGGCCTCTTTTTTGGAGATGGCGGAATAAAAATTTTCCGGCAACCACCAATCCAATGTTGTCCTGGAGAACATTTCATTAATCATCCCGGCTATTCCGGTAAGCATGATCGGCCACGCATAGCGTATCATGGATGGCGTGACAGGGTTGTCAAATGAGGGCCTCCAGGAAGCAAGCGTTCTGAGGAAAAAAAGAATGTAGAAGCCATTGGCAATTGCATTGGCAAGAAATACATATCCCACATTGACGTCAGGATCATAGGCCATTTTCAGAAAATAATAATTGAGCCCCAGCATAATCAGCACATTGCCGATTTTCATCCACGCAAACTGAAGTGCCCTTTTTTCCAGCCTGAGTCTCGCGAAAGGAATAGCCACAATCGCATCCGTGAGCAGGATGAGGGCAAGCCAGGTGATCCATTCGGGATGATCGCCGAGGTCCAGTGATTGGGCAAGCGGTGCCGATAAAGCGATGAAGAAAACTGAGAAACTGAGGCTGATCATCAGGACGCCTGTCTGGGCCAGATTGAAGATTCGTCGGGCATCCGCCCCTGCTTTCGTCGCAAACCGGAAGAAAGCAGTCTCCATGCCGAACATGAAAATAATATTGAGTACAGCCGCAATGGCGTACAGTTTGGTAATCACTCCATATTCAGCGCGGTTGAATGCGTGGGTATGCAGGGGAACCAGCAGAAAATTCAGCATCCGGGGAAGAATGCTGCCCAGGCCGTATAAGGCTGTTTCTCCAGTGAGTTTACTAAGCTTTCCCAATTAATTTTAACGCATTAACGATTGACAAACATAAGTGATTATGCCGGGTGGTAGGGTGACTGCCGCTCACTTATTGTGTGAAGTATTTCGAAAACCGACGCTTATCCTGTAAGGGTTTGCTGCAAATTTTTTAAGATGTCAGCAGTCATTTCCTCCAGGCCATACCGGTGCTTCCATCCCCAATCGGCCCGTGCGGCAGAGTCATCGATGCTTTTGGGCCAGGAATCGGCTATGGCCTGCCGGAAATCGGGTTGATAGGTGATATGAAAATCGGGAATATGTTTCTTGATGGTGGAAGCAATCTGCGCAGGGCAGAAACTCATGGAGGAAATGTTATAGCTGGTTCTCACCTTCACTTTTTCAGCAGATGCTTCCATCAGGTCGATGGTGGCCTTGACAGCATCTTCCATGTACATCATGGGGAGGTACGTATCGGCAGAAAGAAAGCACTCATATTTCTTTTCTTTCAGAGCCTTGAAATAGATGTCAACGGCATAGTCCGTCGTGCCGCCGCCGGGAGGAGTTTTCCAGCCGATAAGTCCCGGGTAGCGTAGGCTTCTCACGTCTACGCCATAGCGACGGAAATAATATTCACACCACAATTCACCCGCCAGTTTGGTGATACCGTAAACAGTGGTCGGATCCATGATTGTGTCTTGTGGTGT
>DAOMZK010000491.1:0-2285 GCA_035438035.1 Cyclobacteriaceae bacterium
CTCGCTGATGATCTTCTGGGGCTGGGGCAAACTAAGACCCAGGTTTCCCAAATTGCTGACCATTGTAAGTGCACCATTAATGGTCGTATTGGCGGGTATCTTCCTCGACTTTCTTTTTAAGAATTTTATCCCGGAACTGGAAATAAAGCCAGATCACCTTGTCCGACTGCCGGATTTTCATGGAGCTGGCATAGCTTCAACCTTATTCACATTTCCGGATTTTACCCATTTCTGGTCTGCTGAAGTCTTTCGGGTAGCTTTCACCATTGCTATTGTAGCCAGCCTCGAGACACTTCTAAGCATTGAAGCCATTGATAAACTGGATCCTTACAAAAGGATTACTCCGCTTAGTCATGAACTGAAAGCGCAGGGCGCAGCCAATATTTTCTCGGGAATGTTAGGCGGCTTGCCCATCACCGCTGTCATTGTGAGAGGGTCGGCCAACGTATTGGCAGGCGCGCGCACAAAAACGTCTACCATACTTCATGGCTTGCTGCTGATCAGTACTGTGCTCGCTGTTCCGGACCTGATTCAGATGATTCCGCTGGCCAGCCTGGCGGTGATTCTGATTTCCGTAGGATACAAACTCACTGAACCCGGCATGTATAAGTCAATTTTCAGCAAGGGGCTCAACCAATTTCTTCCTTTCATTACGACGGTGCTGGCTATTCTGCTTTCAGACATTTTAATTGGGATATTCATAGGCTTGCTGGTTTCCGTATTCATTGTTCTGAAAACCAATTTCCGGACGGCCATCATTCTCGTCAACCAGGGGAATCAGTATTTATTAAGATTTACAAAGGACGTTTCATTCCTCCATAAATCAGCCTTGCGCACAGCGCTGGAGAAAGTCCCCAATCATGCCAGTCTTATCATCGACGGCGCGCGCAATCATTTTGTCGACGCGGATATACAGGAGACGATCGAAGACTATATGAAAGCAGCACCCGCAAAAAATATTTCAATTGAGATCAAAACTATGGCTGTCAATGGTCATACGTTTAAAACCGTAGAATAAATTATATCGCTATGAAATCTTACGAGCAACTTTTACTGCAGAATAAGGCATGGTCAACCGAGCAGATCGAACGTGACCCGGAATTTTTTACGAGGCTCTCCAAGATTCAGAAACCTGAATTTCTATGGATCGGATGCTCGGACAGCCGGGTTCCGGCCAATGAAATCACCAATACCGCCCCAGGCGAGATATTTGTTCATCGCAATATCGCCAACCTGGTTGTCAATAATGATCAGAACCTCATGAGCGTTTTGGAATATGCCGTTCATGTATTAAAAGTCAAGCACGTGATAGTTTGCGGACACTACGGATGTGGCGGCATTAAGGCGGCGATGACCCAACAGGAATTAGGCGTACTCAATCAGTGGCTCCAGCATATCAAGGATGTTTACCATGATCATCGCCATGAACTTTCAAAAATTACAGAAGATGAAAAAAGGGCAGACCGGTTGACGGAACTGAGTGTACATGAGCAGGTATTGAACCTCGCGAAGTCACCCATCATTCAGCGGGCATGGAAAGAAAGCATGCGACCAATTCTGCACGGTTGGGTCTATCGTCTTACCGATGGAATACTGAATCCTGTTTGCAAAGTAGAATCAGAATCGGATGCTGCACTCGCACCGATTTACCAATACGAAGTCTAGGGTAAGTGTAGTGGATAGGTAAAAGGGCTTGTCTCTCATGGGACGGCCCTTTTTTTCAAAAGAAAATCTGGTATTGCAATACCCACTGGCCGCGATAGCCAGATTGTACAAGTTCATTCCCGTTGGTAAAGAAATAGGGACGATTTTGATAGTCGAGCGTAAACTTGCTAGTATGCCCCTTGACGAACCAATTTACACCGATGTCCCACACATTCATCCTTGAATCCAGCCTGTCCCATTTGGCACTCATCAGTGAAGCGTAGGGCATAAGCGTTCCATTGCCTTCGCCAAAAAGATTCTGTTTCATCAGATAACCAACTTGCGTGTAGATGGCCTGACCTGTTCCAAACATGGGGAAAGCATTGCCCTGGCTGCCGGCGGGATAACCGGGCTGAATACCGTTGGCGGGATTCATGATGCCATTGTAACGGAGATAGCCAGGCCCGAAATTATAGTCGAAGTATCCCGCATAGGCTGACAACGCAGTTCCTTTCTCCTTGTTTAATGGTGCATCATAAAAGGCGGCTATGGACCAGAGGTTCATGTCGTGAAACACTTTCGTGGCACCGCCATCGGGTGTCGATTCCATTGCGTCTTTTTGGGTGATGAATCCACCCTCC
>DAOMZK010000492.1:0-2281 GCA_035438035.1 Cyclobacteriaceae bacterium
TCTGTTGTTCTACATCGTTATCCGCTCAAACGACCAGCAAGCTTTCCATGCTGTTTACGGGCGACATCATGCAGCACCAGGTGCAGATCGAAACAGCTTTCAATTCTAAAAAAGGACGCTATGATTATCAGCCGTGTTTCAAGTTTATCAAACCTGTTTTATCCTCTCCCGATCTGACCATCGGCAACCTTGAAGTAACGCTTGCGGGACCTCCTTTTACCGGATATCCTATTTTCAGTTCACCCGATGAACTCCTGGAGACTTTGAAAGACTCCGGTTTTGATGTGCTGGTCACCGCCAATAATCATGCTTTGGACAGAGGGAAGAAAGGTTTGGAAAGAACCATTGACAAACTGGACAGCGTAAAGATGCAGCACACCGGTACTTTTAAAGACACACTCGACTGGCTCAATAACTATCCGTTAATTGTGGAAGCGAAGGGATTTCGCATTTCGCTGTTGAATTATACGTATGGTGCGAATGGTTTGAAAGTGAAGGCTCCCAACAAACTGAACCTGATTGACACCCTTCAAATCAGAAAGGATTTACAAAAGGCTAAAGATCAGCATACCGACCTGATCCTGGTATTCATGCATTGGGGGAACCAATATGAGAACACCGCCAACCGTGAGCAGCGACAGCTGGCTGAATTTTGTTTTAGAAACGGCGCCAGGATCATCATTGGATCGCATCCGCATGTTTTACAATCCATTGAATGGAGGAAAGACAAAGACCAGGTAGTGGCGTATTCCCTTGGCAATTTTGTGGCCAATCAGCCCGAACGTTATCGGGGGATCGGTGCCATGCTTCATATAGATTTGGAGAAGTCAATACAAGCGAATGGATCTTCAATAGTAAAGGTCAATGATGTGGCATATTCTTTAAGCTGGGTGTATCGCACCCAACCCGATGGCAACTTTTTTATTTTGCCTGTGGATCAATTTGAGAATGATACAGATTTTGTTACCAATCCAGCTTCCAGAGACAGATTAAAACTGTTGGTAGACGACACAAAAAAACTTTTTGAACGTGAGAATAAAAATGTGAGAAAGAAAAACCCTTAGCACCTTTGTGGCAAATTCAAGATATAGCCAGTAAAATTTACCTCCTCTTTCCTGTTTTGAAAAACACCCCGATGGAAAATTCAAGGCCAGTAAAGTCCACCCTGGCATCCGGGAAATTCTGTTGAACATTGGAATTAGTTCCCCCTACGTTTCCTCCGGCATAGTTTCCTGTCATGGGGATGCCGGCCTGTCCCGCGAGGTAATTGGTTTCCAGCGATAATCCCCAATCGCGCGTAATGTCCACTGAAAATTCAAATCCACCCTGAAGACCGAACCCCGGCCTGTTCTCAAATGAGTACTGTGAGTTGACCACATCCCAGCCCTGGAATTTTCTCAATGCACGGTCAAGATTGCCGTAGTTGAGTTGCTGGTCGAATGCGTAGAAGAAAAACCCGCCTGCTTTGAGTTTAAGTTGCGTGCTTTTTCCTGAAAACTTAAAAACCAGTTCGCCGGGAATGTACACTGTAAAATTGGGGCCGGTTATGGAAGATTTACTTTCAAAGGGCACGTCAATTACATTGAGTCCGGATATTCGGTAAAGGGAAGCACCGGTTTCCAAAGCCATGTAGCGATTGAGATCAACACCAATGCCGCGTATGGAAAATGGACTGATGGGCGTTGAAAAGTCACCATTACGGGGAATGAAATAGGAAAATGAAAGGCCGACGCTTTGGGCTTGCGCACATTCAATTGAGAGGACAAAGAACACAATCAGGCACCGCTTCATAGGATTATTATTTTAACGAAGATACGACTCCGGTTTCGAGTAGTTGTTTTTTGTCACGCCTGCCTTTGCCGGCCTTGCGCAGCCGAAGCGGCCAACGCGAAGGCGATGCAGGCAGGCGTGGCAACGAATACTTGTTAAATTAGCACTTCATTTCAATGACTATGAAACAATTGCTCTTCCTTGCCCTGATTTTCCTGACGGGCTGTGCGACCAAACACCGACCCGCAGATACCATCATCAAAGGGGGAACCATCTATACTATGGTTGATGGACAACCGGTAGTGGAGGCGGTTGCCGTCAATGGAGATACGATTGTATTCAGCGGGTCTTTGCAGGATGTTGAATTGTACCTGGACGAGCATACCCAGATTATTGATCTGAAAGGCGCCACACTGACTCCTGGGTTCATTGAAACCCATGGCCACATCATGCTTTTGGGTTTTAGTGAATTGAATCTTGACCTCACTACAATTAGAAGTTATGATGAAAT
>DAOMZK010000493.1:0-2277 GCA_035438035.1 Cyclobacteriaceae bacterium
ACTTATTATTTACCAAGGGCAATCAGTGCAGATTCTTTATCCTTATGAAGTTGAATTTTAAGTTCTTCCAGATTGCTGAACCGGGAATCCATGCGCAAGAGTTTTATCAGTTCCACCTTCAGGTTATCACCATAAATAGTCTTATCAAAATTAAAAATATTTACTTCGATGGACTGTCTCGTCCCGTTGATTGTTGGCCGGTTACCGATATACATCATGCCGTCCCATCTCTTCCTTTCATACTCCACCCGGACAGCATAAATTCCGTCGGCGGGAATGAGTTTGTAGTGTGAATCAATTTCCAGGTTGGCGGTAGGGAAACCAAGGCCTGAACCAATCCTGTCTCCTTCCACCACGCGACCGGCCAGGGAGTAGGGGCGCCCCAGTAATTGCGAAGCTGTATCCACATCCCCCTCTTCAATGGCTTTGCGGATTTTAGTAGAACTGACAGCGAGGTGATCAATTTCCTGCCGTGGGATTTCCTCCACTTCAAATCCAAACTGGGATGAATTGATTTTCAATTGTTCGAAGCTCCCTTCCCGATTTTTTCCAAAATGATGATCATACCCGATGACCAGCTTTTTCGTACCTATCTTTTCAACAAGAATATTTTTAATGAAGTCCAGTGAAGAGAGTTGTGAAAATTCCTTGGTGAAGGGAATGCGGACCAGATGCTGGATGCCTTGCGCTTTCAACAGGTCCGCCTTTTCTTCAAATGTGTTCAAGAGCTTCAATGTCCAGTCTTCCGGGTGCAACACCAGCCTGGGATGAGGCCAAAAGGTAATAACAACCGTTTCACCGGAATTATATTTTGCGGTTTCTTTTAGTCGATCCAGGATTTTCTGATGTCCAAGATGGACTCCGTCAAATGTTCCGCTGGTAACAACGGCAAAATTCAGTGTGGAAAAGTCGTCGAGCGTATGATATATCTTCATTTTAACCAGGCGGTGACGCAAAGTTAATCCGAATGTGATGCCGGAGTATCAGCCGTGCTTTTTTTAATGTCTTCGAGTGTTTGGGCATCTGTCAATTTGAATTCACCGATGCGGGTCCGGCAAAGTTTGGACAGATAGGCGCCGACCAGAAGGTGTTGACCAAAATCATGGGCCAGACTTCGGATGTAGGTTCCCTTTGAACAAACAACCCGGAAACTGATTTCGGGTAATTCAATGCCCGTTATTTCAAACTCTTTAATATCCACCTCACGCGCTTGAAGAATCACTTCTCTGCCTTTTCTGGCCAGTTCATAGGCACGCTTGCCATCAACCTTAATTGAAGAGTGGGCCGGTGGAGTTTGCTGAATGATTCCTTTGAAATGTCTTGCTGCTTCTAAAATCTGATCTTTAGTGATTCCCGAAATGTTCTGTGGTTCTGTGGGAGTGGTTTCCAGGTCGTAAGAAGGAGTCGTCTGTCCCAGTCGGAATGAACCTGTATACTCTTTCTCCATACCTTGAAACCGGTCTATCTGTTTTGTCATTTTGCCTGTGCAGATGATCAACAGTCCGGAGGCGAGTGGGTCAAGCGTTCCGGCATGGCCAATTTTTTTGATTTTTAGAATGTGACGCAGTTTGTTGACTACATCAAAGGATGTCCAGTGAAGTGGCTTATCGATAAGCAAGAATTTACCCTCTGCCGGTTCCATTACAGGATGACGGTTGCGGCACCAAGGTAATAAAGCAGTAGAATGACTACGCCGATGACGATGCGGTAGTAGCCAAAAAGTTTGAAACCATGGCTGGTTAGAAAACCAATAAAGGACCGGATCGCCAGTGCGGCTACAATAAACGCAACTGCATTTCCGACGGCCAGCAATCCAATTTCACGACTCCCAAATGAAAAGCCATCGAGATAAAATTTTAATAATTTATAACCTGTTGCCGCAGCCATGGTGGGTACTGCGAGGAAAAATGAAAACTCCGCAGCTGTTTTCTTGTTCAACCCTTGTATTAATCCACCGATGATGGTGGCGGCAGACCGGGAGACGCCGGGAACCAGCGCAATACATTGGAAGAAGCCGATCTTGAATGATTGTAAAAAAGATACTTCAGTGTTCTCAGCGTTTTCTGTTTTTGTAAAAAAGTTATCAATAAAAATGAGCACTACGCCACCGGCAATAAGCATCCAGCCTACCACATCCACCCGTTCGAGCCACTCGTCAATCTTGTCATTCAAAAGAAACCCAATTAGGGCTGCGGGAATAAAACCGACAATAAGAACAAGGTAGAACCGGATCGATTGTAAGAATTTCTTCCAGTAGAGTACTACCACGGCCAGGAT
>DAOMZK010000494.1:0-2274 GCA_035438035.1 Cyclobacteriaceae bacterium
GCCATCCTCGAACCGATTATTCCCCGGTTGTATTCAATTGCATCGTCACAGAAGATGCACGAAAATGAAGTGCACATTACGGTGGCGAGAAAATGTTTCACCGTGAATGGTGAAGTCGGTTACGGATTATGTTCAGATTATTTGACAAAACTGAGAGAAAATTCAGCGCTGGATTTTTACGTTCACCGCAATTCCCAATTCAGACTTCCCTCGTCACAGACGGACGTCATCATGATTGGACCAGGTACAGGAATAGCACCTTTCCGTGCCTTTCTTGAAGAGCGTGATGCTACCGGAGCACAGGGAAGGAACTGGCTCTTTTTCGGCGATCAACATTTCGAGTCTGACTTTCTCTATCAAACTGAATTGCAAAATTTTGAGAAGACCGGTGTACTCACCAGGATAAATGTGGCCTTTTCTCGGGACCAGGAATCTAAAATTTATGTTCAGCACAGAATGATTGAGCAGGGAAAGGAATTTTTCAGCTGGTTGGAATCCGGAGCCCATTTATACATCTGCGGCACACTGGATCCTATGAGTATTGATGTGGAGCAGGCTCTTTTGCAAATCATCTCAGCGCATGGAGGAAAATCAGCCGAACAAGCACAGGTCTACCTGGAGGAATTAAAAGGAGCAGGTCGATACCTGAGGGACGTGTATTAATGATTGCCTGATGCCCGAGAAAATCACTTTATCCCCGATTGAAAAGATTAAGACCGACAGCCATGGACTGCGGGGTACGATTGTGGAGAGTCTGCATGATGAGATCACCGGCGCTATCCGCGAAGATGACCAGGCGGTGATCAAATTTCACGGCATGTATCAGCAGGATGACCGCGATCTGAGGGAAGAGCGCGCCTCGCAAAAGCTGGAGCGGTTGTATTCTTTTATGATTCGGCTGAGATTGCCAGGCGGTCTGTTGCAACCTGAGCAATGGATTGCTATTGATGACCTTGCCGGTGTGAATGCTTCCGGAGTAATAAAGATTACCACCCGTCAGACCATTCAATTGCACGGTGTAATTAAATCAAAAATAAAACCTACTATACAAGCCTTTGACCAGGCGAAGCTGGATTCCATTGCGACGTGCGGAGATATTAACAGGAATGTATTGTGCAGTTCACATCCCAAACAATCGGTCATTCACGACCAGGTTTTCCAATATGCCGACAAGATCAGTGAACTTTTAATGCCGAAGACGAGAGCGTATTATGAAATTTGGCTTGATGAAGAGAAACTGGCCGAGAAGAAGGATGAGGATGACCCTTTGTATGAGAATCGTTATTTGCCGCGCAAATTCAAGATTGCGATAGGGATTCCTCCCAATAATGATGTGGACGTATTCGCCAATGACATCGGCTTGATCGCCATCATTGAAGATAATAAGCTACAGGGATTCAACATTGCAGTTGGCGGTGGATTGTCGGCCACACATGGCAACAAAGAAACGTATCCTCGTCTCGCTACGGTTATCGGCTTTTGTGATTCGGAGGAAAAAACATTAAAAACAGTTTACGAAGTATTGACCATACAGCGCGATTTTGGCAACCGGTCCGACAGAAAACTGGCCCGATTGAAATATACGCTTGACAAGTTCGGAGTAGAATGGTTCACCAAGGAACTTGAAAAACGGATTGGCTTTGCACTCGAACCGGCACGTGCTTTTCAGTTCACACAACGCACAGACTACTACGGTTGGCATAGCAACGAGCAGGGCTTGTGGTACTATACCATTTTTGTTGAGAATGGCAGGGTACTGGACGCTGCCAACCTGAAATTGAAATCTGCGTTGAGAACAGTAGCCGCCACAGGGAAAGCCACATTCAGGTTTACTGCCAATCAGAATGTGATTCTCTCGGATATTCGCCCTGAAGACAAACCAGAGATTCAAAATATCCTGGAAAATTTTAGGATCAACAGACTTACGGAGATGACTTCGGCGCTCCGTCGCAATTCGATGGCTTGTGTCGCACTGAATACTTGTCCGCTGGCACTGGCTGAAGGTCAACGTTACCTGCCTGCACTCATTTCTAAAATAGAACCGATACTCAGAAGGCTGGGATTGGACCAGGAGGAGATTATAATCCGGATGACCGGATGTCCCAATGGTTGTGCGCGTCCCTATGTGGCCGAGATAGCATTGGTGGGAACGGCTTACGGCCGGTACAACCTGCACATGGGAGGAGACCGTACCGGGCAGCGCTTGAACAAACTATACAAGGAGAATCTTGAAGAAGCCGCGATCCTTACAGAACTGGAAGCGTGGCTGTCGCG
>DAOMZK010000495.1:0-2262 GCA_035438035.1 Cyclobacteriaceae bacterium
GGTGCATATTTCATCACTACTATCGCTCCCGGATTTCGTGTACTGGAAACGCACATCAATTATAAAGATCCGCTCCCGTCTTCTTCAGGTACTGGCCCGGATGGCGAATTTATTATTCCATTGACACTGACCCGCGCCAAGCGCGGTGATTATATTGAATTCAATGATGTTAGTTATTACAGAAATTCGGTTGTCATGCAGCCCCAATCTGAAAATGAATTGAATGGACTGGCGGATCTGATGAAAGAAAATCCAAACTACAAGGTCCGCGTTCACGCTCATTGTAATGGGAATGAAAACCGGGATATTATTACGCTGGGCACGAGTACAAAGTACTTTGAAAATGATCCTACCAATGTGAAGAAAACCGGATCAGCCAAGGAACTTACGGAATTGCGGGCTGAGGCGGTGAGGAGATTCCTGGTCTCTCAGGGAGTTGATACAGATCGAATTTTGACGAAAGGTGAGGGCGGAAAAATGATGGTGTACCCTCAAACCAGCGTGTATGCTAACTATAATGACCGCATAGAAATAGAAATAATCAAACACTGATCAAGATCGATGTCAGCAGCCCAAAGACCCTGTTCAGAAGACAGGGTCTTTGTTTTTAAGCAGTCATCGCCTTGAGGATGTCATGGTGGGTAATGATGTGAACCTTATGGGTCTCGTCCCTTACCAAAAGCGCCTTATTGTTTTTGTTCAGCATAGAGGATAAAACGTCCAGGGTGGTGTCCAGGGCAACGAATTGCATCGGTTTGTCCATCAGTTCGCCAACGGATTTGTCTTTCACCAACGGATTCTCAATGATTTTTTCCAAGAGGCTGGCGGTTGCGACGCTGCCTACAAATTCGGATTCATCCACAACTGGAATCTGGTCAATGCCTTGTTGATTCATGATCCGGATAGCCTCGTCAATCCGGGCTTTTTTGTTTACAGTGAAAAGGCCATCATGGTTGTTTCGGTGACGAATAATTTCACGGGCGGAGGTGAAATTCCGTTCTTCAAGGAAACCGTGGTCTTTCATCCAGTTGTCATTATAAACTTTGTTAAGGTACCGGGTGCCATGGTCTGGCAGCAAGACCACCATCACATCATCTTTTGTCAGATTTTCCCGTGCGTATTCCAATGCACCATGCATGGCTGAACCGCTGCTCCAACCCACGAACAATCCCTCTTCCTTTGAAAGTCTGCGCGCCATTATGGCGCCATCTTTGTCGGTAACTTTAATAAACTGATCGATAACATCAAAATCGACATTCTTGGGAAGGATGTCTTCGCCAAACCCTTCAGTGAGGTAGGGATAGATTTCATTTCTGTCAAAAACCCCTGTCTCCTTGTATTTTTTGAAAACTGAACCGTACGTATCTATACCCACCGTTTTGATACCCGGGTTTTGCTCTTTCAGGAATCGGGCTGTACCGCACATAGAGCCTCCTGTTCCCACGGTAGCCACGTAATGTGTGATTTTGCCTGCACACTGCTTCCAGATTTCAGGGCCGGTAGATTCATAATGGGCAGCGGTATTTGATAAATTATCATACTGGTTAGGATAGTATGAATTGGGGATTTCTTTATTCAATTTTCGGGCAACAGAATAGTATGAACGCGGATCATCGGGTTCTACGTTGGTAGGACATACAATTACTTCGGCACCAACCGCTTTCAGGATATTTATTTTTTCCTGTGATTGTTTGTCCGCCATGGTAAATATACATTTATAGCCCTTTGCCACAGCAGTCAGGGCAAGACCCATACCTGTATTCCCGGAAGTCCCCTCGATCAAAGTGCCGCCCGGTTTTAGGATTCCTGATTTTTCCGCGTCTTCAACCATCTTCAGCGCCATCCGGTCTTTGGTTGAGTTTCCGGGATTGAAATATTCAACCTTCACCAAGATGGTGCCTGCAATTCCCTGCGTTAGTTTATTGAGTTTGATCATCGGTGTATTTCCGATGGTTTCAACGATGGAGTTATAAATCATGATGTAATGATTAGACTTTCCAAAAGTACGAAGAAGGCGTCAATGCGACTGTCTTATGTTCTGCATAACGGACCTGACCTGGAATGGGTTCGGATAAATGGTAACTATTGAGCTGATCCAGCCAGTAGATACATGACGGCCATGCGGATAGCCACTCCATTTTCTACCTGGTCAAGAATGATGGAATGTTGGGAATCGGCGGCATCACTGGATAACTCAACGCCACGATTAATGGGTCCGGGATGCATCAGTACAATTTCCTTGCTCAAGTCATCCAAAATTTT
>DAOMZK010000496.1:0-2249 GCA_035438035.1 Cyclobacteriaceae bacterium
GAAACCCTGGGCGAGACTCCCCTGCCTAAATACATTCGCAGGAAGATTGAACCTTCTGACAAAGAGCGCTTCCAAACAATCTATGCAAAGAAAAAAGGAGCTGTGTCTGCACCTACAGCAGGCATGCATTTCACGAAGCAACTGATGAAGCGTATGCAGTTGAAAGGGATCGATATGACTTTTGTAACGCTCCATATTGGTCTGGGTACTTTCCGCGCAGTGGACGTAGAAGATCTTACCAAGCACAAAATGGATTCCGAGAATTTTATTGTCGGAGCAGAAGCTGTGAAAATTGTCAACCACGCGCTTGACAATAAGAACAAGATTTGTGCGATTGGTACGACTTCCATGCGGTCACTGGAAACAGCAGTCTCAGCCAGCAATCGTTTAAAAGAGCGCGAAGGCTGGACGGATAAATTTATTTTTCCCCCCTACGACTTTAAGATTTGCAGTGGACTCGTCACCAACTTCCACCAGCCGGAGTCTACCTTGTTGATGATGACTTGTGCTTTTGGCGGATTTGATCTGACGATGCAGGCTTATCAGATAGCGAAAAAGGAGAAGTATAAGTTCCTGACCTATGGGGACGCGATGCTGATCGTTTAGTCAATTGACAATTTGAAAATTGATATCCCGATCGCAATCGGGAGACAAATCCTGCCTCCGGTAGTGATCCTCATGTTTTATGATTTGTTGTTTGGAATTTATTTGAATTTTTGGATTTAGCACTTTGATGTTTTGGAAAACAAAATGCCAAATCAGAAAAAAATCACAAATCCTAAAATTCAAAAAACGGGTGGCTTTGAATAGATGAGCACACAACCGGACTGGCCGAAACACTCCGGGGCGAGTCTGTCCTAATCAGGAAAACCGTACAAATCTATTTCCTAAGTGTCAGAAAAAACTTTTGCATTGTGATGCTCGTTGCAATAAAATGAGGCTTGCATAATTTGATTATTTTTGGTCTTAATCATACCAATTGCCCAAAAAAGAATTCGCAATCATCGTAGCCGGCGGTAAGGGTACTCGGATCAAGAGCAGTTTACCCAAACAATTCATTGAGTTGAATGGATTACCTGTATTGCTCCACACCTTGTATGCCTTCAGACGGTATTCGGAAAATCTGATCATTATTCTCGTACTGCCAGAGGATGACTTTGGCACCTGGGAAATTATCGTTAATAAATATCAGTTTGCGATACCCGTTATTTTACAAAAAGGAGGGAATACGAGATTCCAATCTGTTAAAAACGGTTTGGCAGCAATTGACGGCCCCGGACTGGTAGCCATTCACGATGGTGTTCGTCCCTTGGTCAGTGAAGATATTATCGGAGCTTCATTCAGGATCGCTTCCGTTCACGGTGCCGCAGTAGCGGCTGTTCGACTTAAAGAATCCATTCGGATGACTGACCAGGACAACACCAGGGCTGTTGATCGTTCGCGGTTTCGTGTGATTCAAACCCCCCAGACTTTTGACGTAGATCTGATCCGTAAGGCCTATAATATGAAAGAAGATTTGACTTTCACAGATGACGCCAGCGTCGCGGAACACGCCGGGAACCCCATCTCCCTGTTTGAAGGGAGTTATGAGAATATAAAAATCACTACTGCTGAAGATTTGATTCTTGCCGAAGCCCTCCTGAAAAAGAAAAGCTGACTTTCGGTCAGCTTTGTGCTATCAAACAATAAAGTTTTTAGTATTCGTCTTCGTTGAAGAAGAAATCTTCTTTCGTCGGGTAGTCTGGCCAGATTTCTTCAATGCTTTCGTAAGGTTGTCCATCATCTTCCAGTTCCTGAAGATTCTCCACGACTTCAAGCGGCGCTCCTGATCGGATTGAAAAGTCAATCAGTTCATCTTTGGTGGCAGGCCAGGGAGCGTCCTCCAGATAGGATGCCAGTTCAAGTGTCCAGTACATAGTCCGCTTTTAAATTTCCGCAAAAATAGAATTAAAATGCCCATTGTCAATAGGCATCGCTCGATAGTTTCAAAAGGAGAAAAGTAACCGATTTTGAATCCGTCACTTTGCCATAACTATGGAGTTTTGAGCAAAAAAGCCATATTTGCCACTTCAATACAATACCCTAATGGCAGACGAAAAAATCATTTTCTCGATGGCGGGCGTCAACAAGATTTACCCGCCCAGCAAACAGGTCCTCAAGAACATCTATCTCGGTTTTTATTATGGTGCTAAAATTGGCGTGCTGGGTCTGAATGGATCCGGTAAATCATCCCTCCTTCGCATCATCGC
>DAOMZK010000497.1:0-2248 GCA_035438035.1 Cyclobacteriaceae bacterium
AGGGAAAGTCCTTACTCACCATTATTTACTGAACCTGGTGTGGGGACCTTCTTATCAGGAGGAATCACAATACTTGCGGGTGTATGTAGCCCAGTTAAGAAAAAAATTGAAACCGATCCAAATCGGCCAGTACATATAATTACTGAATCGGGTGTGGGCTACCGGTTTGTGACAATAGAAACCTGACCTACGATCAAGCAGCCGCACTTGATCCTGGCTGGTGCCCTTGACCTAGTACACGCAGAGACTAAAATTAATCCGGTCATGCTTCAGGATGTAAACCCGCTGATGAGTCTCCGAATTTTCACGATTTATCGATCAATGAACCACCGCTGTAAATGCGTTAGGCGAATCCTGACCTTCTGCCTATCTTTGAAACGAACGCGAATTATGGGTTTCAGGAGCATTTATTTGGCGGTGTTGTTGATATTAGTCGGGGGGGTGATAACGGTTTCTACAAGTCAGGCACAGGTAAAAAGAAAAATCATTCAATTATCGGGAATTGTACTGGGTGAGGATAGCGTAAGCGGTCTGCCCGGTGTGCACATTTACGTCCCCAAAGCCGGTCGCGGTACCACGACCCAACCCAATGGTTTTTTCTCGATGCCGGTTTTGGTGGGCGACAGTGTGGTGATCAGTTCGGTCGGATATGTGCGACGCAGTTATGTTGTTCCTGATTCTCGCGACGAATTTCTGACGGTTGTAATCGAAATGGTTACCGACAATACGATTTTGAATTCCGTCACCATTATGCCTTTTCCAACAGAGGAGGTTTTCAAGCAGGCTGTTCTCGCGCTCAATGTGCCCATGGATAACGGTATCGACAAGCGCAATATGAATGCGGAGCTGATGGCACTGATGATGAAGACTACGCCGATGGACGGCAACCTGAATTATCGCTATTATATGGACCAGTATAACCAGTCCATCATGGATCGGTCACAGGTCCGAACCAATCCCTTCCTGAATCCATTTAACTGGGCCAAGTTCTTTAGAGACTTGAAACAGAATAAGAAGTGATGGGTTAAAATCTTTGCGTGAAGTCCTGTGGAGTTGAGATGTTGAGTCGACAATGATGAGTTGTATTTTACTTTGAAAACCCTACCATCCATGATAAAAATTAATTCACTCCGGACCCTCGTCCTCGTTTCAGGACTGCTGACTGCTGCAGGATGTGGCAAAAAATTTGAGCAAGCCCAACCCTTACTGGGTTATCGATCGGCAAAAATTATGGAAGAGGATGGATTGCAATTCAAGGACCTGAATCGCAACGGTGAATTGGATAAATACGAAGACTGGAGAAATTCTCCGGAAGAAAGAAGCAAAGACCTGGTTTCAAAAATGTCTCTTGAGCAAAAGGCGGGTCTGTTGCTCATCAGCACTACGCGCATGGCCAACGACTGGTCCTTCAGTCAGGCGAAGACTACCGAACCGGTAGGAACTGGTTTCAATGAAGAGGACGCTGTAGCCAATGTGAATATGTTCACACGCAAGCCACTTCCTGTACCGATGACTAACTCGGCGGGGACCACCAAGGCTGTTACGCAATACCATGAAAGAAACTTTATTCTGCGGGCAAATGTCTCGGCTACCATCACCGCCACCTGGGCAAACAATCTCCAGGCGTTATGTGAGTCTGATGGATTCGGAATACCGGCGTTAGTGGCTTCCAATCCGAGAAATCACCTGTCGAAGGATGCATCGGTAGGATTGAGCGTGGGCAAAACAGCTTTCTCTTCCTGGCCGGGAGAACTCGGTCTTGCGGCTACGCGTGATTTGAAATTAGTGCGGCGCTTTGCAGACATCGCGCGGCAGGAGTGGGCTGCGGTTGGTTTGAGAAAGGGTTATATGTATATGGGTGACCTTGCAACTGAGCCCAGATGGCAGCGCGTGGAGGGAACGTTTGGGGAAGATGCCACACTCTCCGCCAATATCATGCGCGAAATCGTTTTGGGTTTCCAGGGAACAGCACTCAGCGCGACATCGGTTGCATTGACGACCAAACATTTTCCAGGCGGCGGTGCATCGGAGAATGGTCAGGATTCACATTTTGACTGGGGGAAGAATGAAGTGTACCCCGGCGGAATGTTCGACAACAATCTCATTCCGTTCAAAGCAGCCATAGATGCCGGCACGTCCTCCATCATGCCTTATTATTCAATCCCTGTGGGAACGAAGTATCCTGAAATCGCCTACGCCTATAACAAACCAATCATAAAAGATATTTTGAGAGATCAACTTGGTTTTA
>DAOMZK010000498.1:0-2230 GCA_035438035.1 Cyclobacteriaceae bacterium
GTCTCGCCGGTCATTTGCACAGTAGCCACATCTTTTATTCTGATTGGTGTGGTGTTTTCTGTTTTGATTGAAATCTCTTCGATGTCATGAATGGATTTCAGATAGCCAGTCGTCTTGATGATATAACCGATGTCGCTCAATTCGAACTTTCGACCGCCAGCCTCATTGTTATTATTGCGGATAGACTGAATGACTTCAGGAACTGAAAGACCGTAATAGGTGAGTTTATTAGGGTCAACAGTGACCTGATACTGTTTTTCAAAACCTCCGAAAGATGCTACCTCGCTTACGCCTGGAACATTTTGAAGCGCAAATTTGATATACCAATCCTGGACAGCGCGTTGTTCGCCAAGATCCATTTCCGGTGCATAGAGTGCGTACCATAAGATATGCCCGACACCAGTACCGTCGGGGCCGAGGGTAGCTGTCACTCCGGATGGCAAGAAGCTCGTCGCAGAACTTAGTCTTTCCAAAACGCGCTGACGCGCCCAATAAATATCCACTTCATCATTGAAGATGACATAGATGAAACTCATTCCGAACATGGAAGCGCCGCGAACATATTTGACTTTGGGCAAGCCTTGGAGGTTGGTGACTAGCGGATAGGTGATTTGGTCCTCAATGATCTGCGGACTGCGGCCCATCCATTCAGTGAATACGATTACCTGATTCTCGGACAGGTCGGGAATTGCATCGATTTTGTTTGTTTGGACTGAGTAAATACCCCAGCCGAACAATCCGGCCGCAATCAGCAGGACAAAAAACTTGTTCCGAAGAGATAATGAAATTAGGTTCTGAATCATAGCAATGAGATAATGTGAATTGGAATCAGGTATTTGGAAATACCCAAACAACACAAAGCCACAAGCAATCACCTGCGTGATTACGTTAAGCTTCTCAGCTATGAAATCAAATCAGGAATGTGTGAACCAGGACGGTGATGTCCTTTTCTATTAATGGCGGCTTATAGTGCGCGTACCGTGGTGTTGAAACGGAAGATTCTAAATCAACTATTGAGTATAATACCGGAAGGATAACTGCGATCAGGTTAAACGAAGGACTGATGTGTGTGGGTGCTTTTACAAGCGCGGTGGCCTCTCCGCCTTTAAGGGCTACACTTTTTTCCTCGCAACAGCCGTTCTTTTCAGAATGATGCTCTGTGCCATGGCAAGGCTTCTGAACATCCTTGCACGGTTGAGCTTTTACAAACAGCGCCGAAGACTGAACTTTACCCCCACATAAATGAAAATTGATTGTTACCCCAATGGAGGTAATAAGCATAATGGCGGCCAGGAATAAAGATGCTATGGGGTGTAAAAACTTCATTGTTTGCAAAGCAAAGCTACAAAAACAAACGGATTTTATACCAACATGGTTCCAGCCATTCCCGCCATAAGCAAGTCCTCGACTATCGTGACGGTGCTCATTGGAAGGTTAAAAACAGCCCCCAGGCAGGCGCATCGGATTTGTTTCTTATTCAATACACTTTGAATTACTCCAATGCTGCTAAACCCAAGAATTACTACCGTCGCCAGATTAGTGAAGTAAGGACTAAATCCGGTCAGATACGAAAGGCCCAATCCCAATTCAATGAAGGGGTAAATATATCCGTAAGCCGGAATTCGTTTCGCCAGCAAGTCATACATAGAGTAGCTAGAGGCAAACGCCTTCAGGTCGAGAAGTTTGAAGAACGAAAACGTCACGAAAAAGCCCGCCATAAAAGAGTTCATGGCGACGTAAAGGTTCCCATTTGATATTATCGCCGCAATGCCAGTAATAAACGCAACAATAATCAGCAACGGCTTGTAGGTAGCAAGCCACGATTTGGCTTCATCGGAGGCTTCACTATGGGTTAGCTGGTTGGAATCCAAGCTGATTTTATACTTTGAGTCGTTGCCAATTGCTTCTTGCAGCTCTGAAACGCTTAAATGTTTTTGCATCGTGATAATCGCCCGCTGATCTTTTAGTGTTATGTCAGCCGCCAAAACATCAGGGTGCATGAGCAGTTTACTTTTTACTTTCGCCACGCAGCCATCGCAGGTAATGCCCTTTACAGTGTATTTGTGTGTCATTGTTTATGTTTTTTGTTTCAATCAAATAAACGGACACAACTGGAAAAAGTAGTTACATAATTTTGGAAAATTCTTACACTTTATCCAGCGGCTTGTGGGTATTGTGCCTCCCGGATCTTCCCTGGGAGGTGCGAGACCAAAGGCCAGTGTTGTAGACC
>DAOMZK010000499.1:0-2208 GCA_035438035.1 Cyclobacteriaceae bacterium
CGGTAGTGGTAAGCCCTGTGGTCGCGCGGACAGTTGTCAGACCCATTTCCTGGCGCGGAGTAGTCTATGACGCTAAAACCAACCGGCCACTGAAAGCCAAAGTCAGTATAGCTGAGAACAACTCATCCGTTTCCAGTGAGATCACGGGCAATTATCAATTCATGCTTGCGTCGGCCGGTACCTATACGGTCAAAGCGGAAGCATCCGGATACATCAGCTTGCTGCAAAAAGTCAAAGTTGATGCTGCCAGGGCGACAGAACTCAACCTGGTGCTGCAGCCGGTTGAAATCGGCGCTGTGGTAAATTTGAAAAGCGTGCTCTTCCAGGTCAGCACAGCCAAACTGCTGGAAGAATCCTTTGATGAACTCAATATGGTTGCCGACATGATGAAGAGCAATCCGGTGATGACGATTGACCTCGCCGGATACACCGATACACGCGGCGACAAGAATCTGAATCTGAAACTTTCCACTGATCGTGTGAATATGGTGAGACAATATCTTGTTGGGAAAGGAATTGATGGCGGGAGGATTACCGGAACTGGATATGGCGGGTCAAAACCCATTTCAAAGGGTGCTTCCGAAGCCGACCATAAATCGAATCGCAGGGTGGAATTTACCGTGACCAAATATTGAAATTCCTGCTGAGTAGTCGTACTATTAAGAAAGCGTGAACTACAAATTGCCCATTCCTGAACAGTTATTCTCATTTATGAACGGATGAAGATTAACAGTGGCGCATTACTACATATTTCACTGTTGGTATATATATTGTAAAATGCAATAGACCCGCCCGCAACCTGTCTCCTTACCCGGGCGAAAATTTGAACAACCATTCAAAATCCTGACATGCTCCGGAATTTTTTCACAATAGCCATCCGTTCCCTGCTGAGAAAACCAGGATATTCTTTCCTTAACATTACAGGCCTGGCTGTAGGCATGACCGTGAGCATGATGATCGGGCTTTGGTCCTATGATGAACTTACTTTCAATCATTATCATGCCAATTACGAGCGGCTGGCAATCATCAACCTGAATCAAACTACCAATCACCAGGTATCTACACATCAGGGATCCCCCCTGCCAATGGCCGAAGAGCTGAAAACCAATTTTAAATCTGACTTCACCCGTGTGGTCACCATGTGGTGGGAGTCTGATCATACCCTTACCATGGGGGAAGAGAAAACTTCACGCAACGGCACATTTATGGATGCCGATGGACTTGCTCTATTTTCTTTCCGGATGCTGAAAGGAAACCTGCACAGCCTGGATGACCCCTCTTCGATCGTGCTCTCCGCCTCCACTTCGCGGGCATTGTTTGGGGATGATGATCCGATCAATAAGGTGATTCGATTCGATGGAAAATTCGATCTGCGCGTTTCGGGTGTCTTTGAAGACCTCCCCAAAAACTCAGATTTCACCAACGTTCACTTTGCCGGATCCTGGAACTACTGGGTTGAGCACAACCCCTGGCTGAAATCGTTCGAACAGGACTGGAACTACCAGGTACGTATCTACGCAGAAATTTCTCCTGCAACGACTTTTGACAAAGCCACGGACAAAATCAAAAACATCAAACAAAAACATATCGCGGAACAACAGGCTAAAACCGAGCAACCGGAATTATTTCTCGAGCCGATGGACCGATGGCATCTTTACTCGGAATTCAAAGACGGGAAATCAGCTGGTGGCCGCATTCAGTTCGTCAGACTTTTCAGTACGATCGGCTTGTTTGTGCTCTTGCTGGCTTGCATCAACTTCATGAATCTCAGCACAGCACAGTCCGAACGGCGTGCACGCGAAGTGGGTATCCGCAAAAGCGTTGGCTCCGCACGGGTTCAGCTCATAACCCAGTTTCTGTCGGAGTCCTTACTTGTGGTTTCGTTTTCCTGGCTTCTTGCCCTTGTTCTGGTAACCACGCTCCTGCCGTCATTCAATGTACTGGCTGGAAAAGATATTGCATTGCCTTTAGGAAATCCATTTTTCTGGATGGCAGGAATATTTTTTGTAATGATCACCAGTCTGCTTGCCGGAAGCTATCCTGCATTGTACCTCTCCTCCTTCCAGCCTGTGAAAGTATTGAAGGGAAAGTTCCATGCCGGACGTTTTACAAACTATCCCAGGAGAGCGCTCGTTGTATTTCAATTCATTGTATCCATCACGCTGATCATCGGCACCATCATTGTCTGGCAGCAGGTAAACTATGCCA
>DAOMZK010000500.1:0-2197 GCA_035438035.1 Cyclobacteriaceae bacterium
TACTTTCCGTCCTTGCGCTTGGCCATTACACCTTCCAGTTCATGTTCGCGTGCCGCCTCGAATAAGGATTCACCATCTTCTACAAATTCACTCACACGGTATGGCGTATCCGGCCGAACAGCATCCTTGAGCCACTCCTTCCTTCGCATCAATGGCTCATGTATCAGCGGACGACCATCCATATACAGGCAATCAAAAATATAGCAGTAGCATGGGCTGGATTTGCTCATCTTTTGAATGTTGCTCTCGCCCGAGCCCATCAGCCTGTGAATTACCTTTTTGAATTCCGGTTTGCCTGATTTATCCAGACAAACAATCTCCGCATCGAATAGTCCGTTGGTGGCACGGAAGGCTTTGTCCGCTATCTGTAATTCTGGAAACTGCTTGGTGACATCATTCTTATTGCGGGTGGCAATGCGCACCTGGCCATCTTCCACAGACACGAGCGCCCTGATCCCATCCCACTTCACTTCATAGATGTACTCATCGCCGGCTGGAATTTTCTCCGCACTGTCAGACAACATGGGTTCAATATTATCTTGTAAGTAGTTGATTTGAGGAGTGTCCACTCGTTCAAACAGCCATTCTTTGTTTTTGATATTGTAAATTCTGTATTCACCGTTTACTTCCCTGCTGTTCAGACGAAAGTAAAATCCATCTTTTTTGTCTTTGGTGATCTGGTACTTTCCCAGCGCATAAATCCACATGTCTCCGCCTCCGTATTGACCTTTCGGAATTTTACCGTCAAAGGTCAGGTACTTCATGGGGTGATCTTCAGTCTGAACGGCAAGTCGTTTGACGCCGGGATGTGGCGGAAAGCCTTTAGGGACAGCCCATGATTTGAGAACGCCATCCTGTTCAAGACGAAGATCATAATGGAGATGCGAGGCATGATGACGGTGTACCACAAAATTATTTCCTCCCCCCTCGATTATCCTTGCTTCAGGTTCTGATGTCTTTTTGAAATCCCTTTTCTTCTCATAGGATTCAAGCTGTGCAGGCGTCTTCCTTTTCCCTGATGGAGGTAACTCTTTCACCACTTTCTTTTTCCGGTGCGTATGAAGTTCTACCGAGTAAGCGCCGATGCCTTCCCATGCGTCGCCGTCCTGCATGACTTTATCCAGCGCATTGCGAATGTTGTGCTCAACCGGGCTTTTCAGATTGCTTAATTCATCCCATGTCAGTGGCATCGAGACGGGTGCACCTACTCTACCCCGGAGACTGTAGGGCGATACAATGCTTTGCCCGGAACGTATGCGGTAGATGTCAATGAGTACTCTTCCCTTGCGGGCCTCCTTCTTGATATGGAGTGTAGTACTGGAAGGGTTGCGGTCCACAAAAGGCTGGGCGATAGATTGAGCGGCTTCGAAGACGGTATGAAAATCAAATTTAGGCTCCAGCGGACAACAGATGTGAACCCCTTTGCCGCCGGTAGTTTTTACAAAAGGCGTGTAACCGAATGATTCCACCAGTGATTTCAATTCGAAGGCAATGGGAACGACTTTTTTAAAATCATAGCCTTCAGGCGGATCAAGATCGAAGACCATGTAGTCAGCGAACTCAAATTTGGGTTTGCGACTGTGAAGTTGATGCAGTTCAAGTGCAGCCAGGTTGGCAAGCCACACCAGCGAGGCCGGCTCGGTGGCGATGATATAATCTTTCTTTTCTTCCTTGCCGAGTTTTTCAAATTCAATCCATTCGGGAGCCCACTCCGGCCGGTTTTTCTGATAGAACATTTCACCATGGATGCCGTCAGGAAAACGGATGAGGGTGAGCGCCCTGCCCTTCACATGGTTGAGCAGTGTGGGGGCTATTTTAAGATAATACTCAATGATCTCCGCCTTGGTAATACCATCCTCTGGGAAAAGCACTTTCTCCAGATTGGTGAGTTCAATCTTACGCTTGCCGATGGTTACCCACTGGGATCCTTTTTTTGCCATGACGAATTTATTCGGCCGGTGCTGCCTTATTCTTCAGAAAGATCATCCCTATTACAAATGTTACTGCCGCCACACCAATAGGATACCATAAGCCGATAAAAGGATCATTCAAGCCACTAAAAGGCCCATCAGGACTCGCCAACCACGTTGCCACCAGTGGGGTAAGTCCACCAAATACCCCGTTGCCGATGTGGTATGGCAATGACATGGAGGTATACCGGATACGCGTCGGAAACAACTCTACCAGGAAAGCGGCG
>DAOMZK010000501.1:0-2194 GCA_035438035.1 Cyclobacteriaceae bacterium
AAGCCACTCACCCCATCCAACTTGCCATTCACCCCAACCCACTCCGCTCACTTCAAAACTTAATCCCTCCGCCCCAAACATACTTTTCTCGCAACGATTGCCTGCTTCGTCTACGTTTCTTGCTGAAACAAAACACACCTTTTATGAAGACCACATTGACTTTTATTTTCTTCTTTTTTTCAGTTGCACTCATGGCTCAAACTACCGAATTGCCGGCAAAGGAATTCAACCTCAGATTGTCTGAAGAGAGCATGAGCATCCGCCCGGGTGAAAGCAAATCGGTTACCGTCTCTGTTCTTCGTTCAAAATCGTTTGCCAAAGGCAGCGTGAAGCTGGGTACTTCGAGCGTTTTACCGCAGGGCATTACGTTGCAATTTGAACCGGCAGAAGGGCTCATTGACACCAGCGCTGCAACTATCAGGATCGACCCTGCGGTAGCTTTGGGTTCTTATAATATTATCATCAATGGAGACGTGTATCATAAAGTCAAAGGGACAACCTTGAAACTGATGGTCTCGAATGATGCTTTAGTGGTGAAGTAGGAAAAGATCAAAGGCATTTCAAATCAGACCCGGGGAAACCTGGGTCTTTTTTATGAAATGGCAGTCGTAGTAATATTTTTATTTGTTCCGGCAGATTTCCAGTTCACTGTAGTCAATGGCAAATGCATCATAACTATTGGAGTTGGGAACAAGCTGAAAAAGTTCCCATCGAACTTCTACTTTACCATCATTGAGAACATGTATCAGGCTGGCCGGAATTTCGATATCAACAAATCCGGCAAAATCTGACCATTGGTTGTTGATAAAATCAAACTGATCTACGGAGTCGAATGCATCAGGGACCTCTTCGTTGTCAAGAAATAATTTGATGTCTGTGGAGCTACCATAAACCTGTGAGTCACCATCCTGAATTCCCAAAGTATTCAGGTGAAGGACTGCATGAACTTCATTACCTGAAAATGGAGAGAATGTGTGCACATACCGAACGACATGGGATGTTGTCTGACTTTCTGCCAAGTCTGCAGGGTACAGATCGGTGAATCGAGGGTCTGTTGAACTTCTGTGATCAAGGGGTAAACTTGTACCGCCAGCCAGCGTCAAGGTTTGGCCATTGGTGAGTCCCATTCCAAAACCATCTTTATCGCCCAGTAAACTTACCATGCATCGGGGCAGAACTTCTTCTTCTGAGGAATGGCAGGCTGCAAAACTGAGGAGAATGTACACAACCGGGAAAAGCGCCCAGGTAAACTGTTTTGGTTTCATATACTTTTTGGTTTTTTCTTATACCAAAAGTAGATGCCGTGCTCATGGGGCTGTCAGTGAATTCTCAGTATCCCGGCGCGATTATTTTCATTATTTGCAACTTGTAAGTGGATGGGATGCTGCAATTGCAAGAAATCCAAATTTATAACTTCACAATCTCCACCCGTCGATTTTTAGCCTTCCCGTCATCTGTATTATTTTCTGCTATGGGCCTTTCCTGACCCCAACCCTTTGCTGCGAGCCTGGATTTATCCGTACCTCCTGAAATCAAGGCGTTCATGACCGACTTGGCCCTGTTTTCTGAAAGTGTTTTATTTGACGCGGGGGCTCCGGCATTATCCGTATGTCCTTCGATGCTGATTTTTAATGTTGGGTTTGCAGATAACATCGCTCCAATTTGATCGATTATTTTCTGTGATTCGGGTTTGATATCCGTTTTGCCAGTATCAAAATTGATATACAAGGCAATGTGACCGTCTGTATTGAGTGCGGTAAGGATGTCATCAGAGGTAATCTCCTGTGTCATGGCCTCCAGTTGGAGTATGGACAAAGTATAAAAATCATTACTGTCATTTCCCCCGCATTCTACTTTAACCCAAACCGCTTCTTTTCCGTTTTTCATTATCTTAAATGTTCCTATTGCCTCCGCAGCACTAAGAAACACTGTGGTTCCGCCAATTTTCTTAGCTGCATTTTCGTAATTCCTGAGTATCTGTAAAACACTGGGCTTGGGTTGGCCGGATTCTGCATTGAAATTGTATTGCACAAAAGTCTTTGTCCCCTCCCTGGTCACCATTTTAGTCCCGCCGGCTGCCACATTAAAATCTACAGCGTCAAAATTGGTTTTGCATTCTGAAATAAGAAAGTTTGACATCCTGTTGGGAAACATGGGATGATCCTTGCATCCTTCAGCATCTTCTTGTGAATAG
>DAOMZK010000502.1:0-2193 GCA_035438035.1 Cyclobacteriaceae bacterium
GGTTCCGTTGGGGGATGCATGTAAAATCCCGGATAGTTGTTTGAGCGCGACAATAGCGAGGCGATAAAATTTTTCACCGCAGAGGACGCAAAAGAATTTACTCGCTGATTTGCGCGGATGTATTTTCTGTGACAATCCCGTCCCAATAACTACAGGGACCGTGGGAACAATTCAATCTCTTTTGATTAGTGCTGTGCCTGAAACTCAGTCATATAGCCATCAATCTGCGAAGCAGTAAGAGCCTCCTTGCCGCTATGAATAACGACGCGGTATTGGAAAGCCGTGGATTGCCCTTTAGTTAGTTGGAGATTAAGCTCTTCCTTCCCTTCACTGAAAACTTTTTGCCCCAGTGGATTGGCAGCAAAAAGGCCGTACCCTCTCGCGTGCCAGTAGGTTGGATAACCCGGATTCTTCGGGTGATCGATGATGGCGATGGAGATGGTTTCCCCGTCTTTCACACCATTGATCGCTGCCCATTTCGAGCGCTTGGCCCAGGTATCATCTCCTTTTATGCCTTCCCGGTTTACATATAAACCGGTGACGCCTTCATTATTCATAACAGGAACGGCAGTAACGATACCACTGGCATCCACAAACTTATCAGCTTGCTTGGAAGGTTGCTCCAATTGGCGAGCCAGGCGTAAGCCCAACAAACCATCCTTCACATCTTTGAAAACAACTTCAGGCGCGACGGCTTTCAGTGCGCTGGTACGGTCAATTACAAAGTCTCCCTTTTCTTCAGAGAAAACAAAGTCCGTGACTTCCTCAAGCAAAACAGCTCCGGTATGATCCACCCAGTTGCTGCGGGTCTTCAAATACACTTTGCCCTTGTCGGATTTAACAGATAGAACCTCCTGGTGTTTGATTGAACCGTAATGGTCCTTCTTCTCTTTGGCAATAGCCGTACTGTTGTTCCAGAAATCCAAACCATTCACACTTTCATAGTTCAGCCACAAGCCCACATGATGAGGGTGGTCAACCCGCTCTCCTGCTCTGGGCGTGATGGGATAACCACGGGTAATGGTATTTCCAGAAAGGGTCTTGATTGGAAACAAAACGGGTTTCTCTGTCGAGTCAAACCAGCAATAGGAAGTGAGGAGTTTCTTATTGTAGAAGATATCGATCTTCTTTTTGTCTTTGTTTTCCTTGTAGGATAGTTGGCTGTAGGCGGATAGGCTGCAGCAGAGTGTCGCTAATAATAAGATTGCTTTCATTATTGTAAATATTTCGCGCAAAGGCGCTAAGTACGGCAAGTCAACTTTGCGTGCTTTGCGACTTTGCGCGAATCTTTTAATTCTTAGATATTAAATACGCTACCACCGGCCACCACCGATTGTGTCTTCTCATCAAACGTAGCCTTCTGTCCTGTACGTGCCGAAGCATTGGTCATGATCACCGCGATAGCATGTGCATAGCCTGCTTCAACCGGCGCATTGGGTTCCTTACGGCTGCGAACGCATTCCATCCAGTTGCGCATGTGGTTGGAAGTGAGGTTATCTGCCCCGGTATTGGCAGAAGCGACAACCTTATCATCGACCACATTCAGATTCATTTCAGGGAGCAGGTTTGCTTGCATACCCATGCTCTTGGCAAAGTTCTCGCGCAAGCCGCCCTCAGGCGTTACCTTGTTGGTGGATAAATTCAGTTCTCCTCCATTGGAGTAGTAAATCTCTTTTGGATTTTCATCTCCGTTGTGCATACGTGAACTGAACGTAACCTGGAAGCCGTTGGTAGGATCATTCTCTGCACCGTAATCAAATACGGCTGTGATCGTATCCCAGTTTCTGCGTCCGTCTTTCCATACATAAATACCTCCGTTGGCCATTACACTGCGTGGATGTTTCAAACCGGAGAACCAATGCACCGTGTCGATCTGGTGGCTCATCCACTGACCGGGTAAACCGGATGAATAGGGCCAGAATAATCTGAACTCGAGGTGCTTCCGGGCATCAAATGGCTCAAATGGCCTGTTCATTAAATAGCGCTTCCAGTCGGTATCCGCTTCCTTCATAGACTCCACTGCCTTCACCCTTCTCCAACGGCCTGGCTGATTCACGTTCCAGGTCAATTCCACCATGGTAATTGGACCAAACTTTCCTGTCTGAATGAAATTAGCGGCAGCATGATAATTCTGTCCTATCCCGAGCACTGGCCGGGCGGAGCGCCAATTATTGCCCGGATTGCAGCCACCCG
>DAOMZK010000503.1:0-2174 GCA_035438035.1 Cyclobacteriaceae bacterium
GAAAGAAAATGTTCCGGTAAGTAAGCGGATTTTTGGAGAAGGATCATTTCTTCGTCCCAATTTTATCGAGCCATATCAATGTAAAAATGTGTTGATAGAAGGGGTAACCATCAGGAACACACCCAGTTGGGTAATTCACCCGGTTTTATCCGAAAATGTTATTGTCAGGTCGGTAAAAGTAATAAGTCATGGTCCGAACAATGATGGATGTGATCCCGAATCCTCTAAAAATGTCTGGATCAAAGATTGCTATTTCGATACAGGAGATGACTGCATTGCAATTAAATCGGGGCGTGATGATGATGGAAGGAGACTTCATGTTCCGAGTGAAAATATTGTGATACAGGGCTGTGTTATGAAAGATGGTCATGGTGGCGTGGTCATTGGGAGTGAGGTCTCCGGGGACGTCCGCAATGTTTTTGCAGAGAACTGCGAAATGAGCAGCCCGCATCTTGATCGGGCGCTGCGGCTTAAGTCAAATCCCAATCGTGGGGGAACAATAGAAAATATCTTTATGCGCAATATCAAAGTGGGCGAGGTGGCCAGCGCCAATGTTCATATTGATCTCACCTATGACAATGAATCCGGTGAACGTTATCCGGTTGTTCAAAATATCGTGGTGGAGAACATGACCAGCGAAAAGTCAGAATATGTGGTTTTTATTAAAGCCGATCCCCGTCATCCCGTACGGAACGTCAAAGTCTCCGACAGTTCATTCAAGAATGTCAAAAAAGAGAATTTTCTGCAGGGAGTTGAGGCTTTGATTTTTGACAAAGTTGAAATCAATGGAAAAAGTGTAAACCAATAAGGTGTATGAAGATGAATTCGAAAATCATTTTAATATTTTCACTTGCCCTCATGCTGCTTTCTTACCCCGGAAATAGCAAGTCGATTACAACGCCTGCAGTCCTGGTAACGATCAAGCGAAACTATGACCCCACAGCAAACGAAAAAGTGAAGCTGGTTTTGAACTGGAAAGAACTGTCAGACCGGCTACCCGGCTTGCGGGCTTCCAATATTGTACTCACCGATCAGCATTATGGCGTGGTGTTGCCTGTACGGATCAACGATGTGAATGGCGACACAAAGCCGGATCAGGTTGTATTCGATTACACGTTTGGTTCAACTGAGCCGGTGTTTACATTCGGTGTAGATGGTTCAGGTAAGGGTGGAACACTGACCACCGAACAGATTCAGCCTGATGGAAAATTTGAGATTAATTATCTTGTTCATTTTAAGGATCCCGGTACAGGCAAGACAATTGCAGAACGGATTGTGGAAAGTACCATCCATACCTATCCCGATCCTAAAACACTCAGCATTATTTCTCCGGGAAAGTGGACGTATGAATACGGATTTTTCCTCAACGGAACCTACCAGCTTGGACAGCTGAAGAATAATGAGACGTACTATCAATATCTCAAGACCTGGGTGGATGGTTTTATCGGCAGTGATGGACATTTGAAACCAGAATCTTACGATCAGAAAGAGTACCGGTTGGATGATATATTGCCGGGCAGACTCTGCATCTGGTTGTATCAAAAAACAGGTGAACAGAAGTATAAAAATGTTGCGGATGATTTTATCACACACCTGACCAAACAGCCAAAAACAAGTGAGGGAGGTTACTGGCACAAGGAAATCTATCCCTATCAAATGTGGCTGGATGGCATTTTTATGGGTGACATTTTCTCCCTGCAGTACGGTACAACATTTAAAAATCCACATTGGGTGGATGAGGCAACCTTGCAGATCAGGTTGATGTATAAGAATGTCATCGACCCGAAAACAGGATTGCTCTACCATGGTTGGGATGAATCCAAAAACAAAGTGTGGGCCGATCCGGTGCGGGGAACCTCACCAGAATTTTGGAGTCGGGCCATCGGATGGTATGTAATGGCTTTGATTGAGGCGCTGGACTATCTGCCGCAGGATCACCCTGAACGGAAGAGTATAGAATTAAATTTTCAGAAGCTTTGTGCGAGCATCAAAAATTATCAGGATAAGGATAATGGACTCTGGTACCAGGTTATTGACAAAGGTAACCTGAATGATAATTGGATTGAGACATCAGGATCAGCGATGTTTACTTTTGCTTTTGCGAAGGGATACCACAAAGGCCTGCTGGATAAAAGTTTTGAAGCGTCTTCATTGAAAGCCTTCGATGCGATGTT
>DAOMZK010000504.1:0-2169 GCA_035438035.1 Cyclobacteriaceae bacterium
CTATGACATTGAATTCCTGTTCAAAGTTTCACCGGGGGTATTCCATCCACCGACGAAGGTCATGTCAGCGGTGATTCGGCTGAAGAGAAATCAAAGAAAGAAACTGGAGTGTGACGAAGGCCTCTTCCAGTTTGTAGTGAAGCAGGCATTCCAAAAACGGAGGAAAACATTGCGTAACGCATTGAAACATCTAAATTTGCCCGGTTCAGTGGTGGCTACCGAACTGATGGACAAACGTCCGGAGCAACTGGCCGTTGATGATTTTATTTTTTTAACCCGGTCCATTCAAGATGATCAAGGAGTTCGCAGAGTTTGAGTTGACAAAAGAGTTTCGCGACCGATTCCAGGAAGCCCTGGATCAGCGCGACGATCAATTCATCCAGCAAAGTCTGAAGGACATTGACCCTGCGGATATCACCGCCCTGCTTTATGAATTTAATGCTGAGGAATCCAAGTACGTCCTGGACCTGATGTCAGCGGACACACGGGCTCAGATTATCAAAGATCTTGACAGCGAGACACGGATGTCCTTTCTGAAAATCTACTCTGCAGATGAGATTATCCGGATCGTCAACCAGGTTGATTCGGATGATGCGGCCGACATACTCAATGAACTGGCCATCAAGGTGAGGGAAGAAGTTATAGTTGGCCTGGAGCCCGAACTGCGTGGCCAGGTAATAGATCTTTTGCGCTACGAAGAAAATGTGGCGGGTGGATTGATGGCCAAGGAACTGATCAAAGCCCGCAGCACCTGGTCAGTGGTGCAGTGTGTGGAAGAAATCAGGAAACAGGCAGAAAGCGTTACCAAGTTCTACACTGTATTTGTAGTGGACGATGGAGATAAGTTGTTGGGAAAGGTGGCATTACAGGATATTGTCATATCTGATGCCAATAAGCAGGTGGCTGACATCTATGAGCAGGATATTGTGGCGGTTGAAACCTATATGCCGGATACCGAGGTGGCCGAAATCATGAAGAAGTACGATCTGGAATCCGTACCGGTCGTGAATGTGCAGGGTCAGTTGGTGGGGCGAATTACAATTGATGATATCGTGGATGTCATTTCGGAACAAGCAGATGAGGATCGGCAATTGATGTCGGGTATCACCGAAGATGTAGAGGAAGATGATACAGTATGGAAAAATACCCGCGCGCGCTTGCCCTGGCTGCTCATCGGTATTTTCGGAGGTATGCTTTCTGCACGTTTTATGGGATTATTTGAAGCGGAGCTGGCACGGGTAACCGCTATAGCGTTTTTTGTCCCCCTGATTCAGGCAACCGGAGGAAATGTGGGTATTCAATCGTCATCACTCGTGGTGCAAAGCCTGGCCAGTGCAGGATTTGTGATGGAAGGATTGTTCCAGCGTCTGATGAAGGTGCTCCTGGTAGCCTTGTTAAACGGATTTTTTTTATCCCTCATCGTATTTATTGCGAATTGGTTACTGTTTGGGAATCAGCAGCTTTCCATGGTGGTATCAATTGCTTTATTCAGCGTAGTGGTCTTCGCTTCTTTAGTGGGAACAATCACCCCATTGATTCTTGACCGTTTCGGATTTAATCCTGCTGTGGCATCGGGACCTTTCATTACAACGATTAATGATCTGTTGGGTCTCACGGTCTATTTCCTCACGATTAATCTGATGTTCTGAGGGATTCTTAGTGCCTTCAAAACTTATGTAATATTCTAACCCAAATTGTCGGGATTACGCCTTTGATAAGGTCTAACATTGCCTTAAACAACGGACTATGCAAGTATTTACCAAAGGTTTCAGTTTGCATCGCAAATTAAAAAATACCCTCATCGACAGGTTGCATACGATCGTGGAGAAACCCCTTCTGACGTCTTCATTGGTTTTGGCCCTTGTGACACTTGTGGTTTTCTCACTGAGTTTTAAATATTACCTGAAAGATTTTGATTCATTCTGGGTACAGATTCTCGCGGAAGCTCACGGGATGATCTTCGATATCGCCATCATCGGTATTTTACTTTTTTGGCTGAACCAGAATGGAGAAATGCGGCAGCGGTTGAGAACGTATCGTGATGAAATCGATGACTACCGTCTCCTTGAGTCAGATCAGGCGGCTTTTAGAATGGTAGGTAACATTAAGCGACTCAACCGGCATAAAATCCATGAGATAAATCTGGTGAATTGCTTTCTGGCGAGGACG
>DAOMZK010000505.1:0-2167 GCA_035438035.1 Cyclobacteriaceae bacterium
GAGGAGTTAAAAGAATTCGAGGAAGCCATTGCTGAAAAAGATATTGTGGGGGTTGCGGATGCATTATGTGATATTCAATACGTTCTGTCAGGGGCCATACTCGAATTCGGACTGGGTGAAAAGTTCAAGGCCTTGTTTGATGAAGTACAGCGGTCCAATATGAGTAAGGCAGCGAAAACGGAAGAGGAAGCAAAAGCCACGGTGGAATTCTATCGTCAGAAGGATGGAACCGAATGTTACTACCGCCAGGAAGGTGAGGTATGGCTGGTGTATCGAAAATCGGACAACAAGACCATCAAATCCGTAGGCTATTCTCCTGCTGACCTGGTAGGGATATTAAAGGGTTAATCGCTCGAAATTTGCCCTATCGGTTTGGTTTTTATCCTTAGTTTTGTGTGGTTTAACTCTAACTCAATTTCTATTTTCCATCTATGGATGATCAATCAGGATTTTTAGCTTTTTGGTATAAGGCTGTAGTAGCCGGAGGTATAATTTTCATTGCATTGGGCATCATCATTTACCTGTTGCACAATATTCGTGTGGCTATGGTAAAAGGGTTCAAAGAGAAGTATGATTTCATACTCGCCAACGAGATTAAATGGTATAAGCGTTCCTTCCTGTGTTTTGGAATTGCCGCGGCGCTACTGATCAACTTGTACGGGGCCGGTGAAAAGGCACTGAATACAATTGGTGTTTGGTTTTTTGTCCGGGCCTTTTTTGGAATTGCCGGTGGGACATTGATAGCCTATGTATCCAAACTGGTGCTGGACTATTATTACCCGACTAAATTGAATTCAAAGCTGAAGAAGTGGAGATATATGCCACGCATATCCGCTACAGGACACAAGATGAGATTGTTGAGCGAAGAAGAAGAGGATGTGCACCTGGATGCCGGCAAGCAAGCGGAAGAAAGTATTTTCTCCATTGATTACGACGTATGGACCGATGAACGAACCGGCGAAATCAGGATTGAGAAATATGATGGACACCTGACGGCTTTGAGATGCAACAACTGTGGATTTTATACCATGCGCGTGGTGAATGAGGAGATTTCACAGCGCAATGAGGATGAATCGCCCAGGGAGCTGATCAAAAATTATAAGTGTGCGTATTGCAAGAGCATCCGGGCGACGGCATTTGTGATCTCACAGAAGGAAAAGGACGACTACAAGGATCTCAGGCAGACTACCCGCCGCAACACCAAGAATATTGACCTGGTTAAGATTGAAATTCATTCCGTGCTCTCCGGTAAGAGATTTTATGAGTTCCAATCGGTTGAGCAGGCTCAGAAATTTCTGGATGAATTTGATATTGACAAGGTATCGTCATCTTAAGGAAACCTATTTGACTCCGGTTTGCGTTTATAGTGTAGTATAAATATTCAGGCGATGATGAAGAAAATGGCGGGCTTTTTTTTGGGACTGATATTGGTCATCAGGGGATTTGCTGCTCCGGCGGATACGGTTGATCTGGTCCCTTCTCCGGTTTTTGGCAAAGAGGCAATGGTGATATCCTTGTTACTGGAGCGCAATCACTACAGGAAGATGAAATTCAATGATTCCATTTCTTCCCATGTGCTGGATGATTATTTTAAAGAACTTGACAACAGTAAAATATATTTTCTCGCCTCCGACATTCAATCCTTTGAGAAATACAGGTTTTCGCTGGATGATTTAACCCGGGCAGAAAATGTTGGCCCCGCATACGAGATTTATAAACTTTTTCAGACACGGTACCGTACCCGTCTTAATGACGTTGTGGCGAACCTCGTCAATCAGAATTTTGATTACACGATTGATGAATATTACAACACGGACCGAGATAAAAATGAGTGGGCAAAAAGCAACAAGGAACTCGACGACGTGTGGCGCAAGATCATCAAGAGCCAGGCGCTGAGTTTGAAACTGACGGGTAAAAAACAGGAAGAGATTGCTGAAGTACTCAAGAAGCGCTATGAGCGCCTTTTGAAGTCCTATAATCAGCTCAATTCGGAAGACGTTTTCAGTATATACATGAATTGTATTACAGAAGTGTACGATCCCCATACCAGTTACTTGTCCCCCAAAGCCAGTGCTTTATTCAAAGAAAGCATGACACTTTCCCTGGAAGGAATCGGTGCCAGCCTGCAGACTGAGAATGACTATACAAAAGTGGCAGGAATCATTCC
>DAOMZK010000506.1:0-2162 GCA_035438035.1 Cyclobacteriaceae bacterium
TAGTAGGTTGTGCCACGATGGTGTCACAGCCCATGGCGAGGTAATATCCTCCCGAAGCCGCATAGTCTGACATCGACGCGATGACTGGCTTTTGCTTAGTCGCCAGTTGCACTTCACGCCACATGGCATCGGCGGCATAAAAGACGCCTCCCGGGGAATTGATCCGGAAGACGATGGCTTTCACTTTTTCGTTGTTGCGCGCTCTGCGAATCTGATCTACAATGGTAGAAGCTCCCACCATTCCCTGGTCGGCTTTGCCCGGCATGATGTCACCATCGGCAACGATAACTGCGATTTCATTGGCGGAAGTTTCAGACAGGGTAAATGACTTCCTGTATTTCGCATATTTTACAAGGGGTACAGTGCGCTTTGCGGTAAGTCCCAGTTTTGAACGCAGCTTGCCCTGGATCTGATCATCATACATCAGAGAATCTATAAGACCATTGGAGACTGCCAATGCCGGACTGCGCACAATCATATTATCTGAAATCTCTTTTAATTTCTCATAAGGAATTTTACGGGCATCGGATACTTTATGAAGAATCTCTCCATAAATGGAATTCAGGATGGAGTTAAGTTGAAGTTTGTTCTCATCACTCAGGTTTTCCCTGAAGAACGGCTCTACCGCACTTTTGAAATCTCCGACGCGGAAAATCTGTGGGTTGATTTCCAGGCGGTCGAAAAGTTTTTTGAAGAAAGTGACTTCTGCGGCCAGTCCGTTGAATTCCACTTCACCATCCGGGTTCATATAAATTTCATCAGCCGCAGTCGCGAGGAAATAGGCTCCCTCAGAGTAATAGTCGGCATAGGCGATCACCCATTTACCGGAAGACCTGAAGTCAATAAGTGATTCACGCAATTCCTGAATGGAGGCAATACCTGTCCTGAGACTGCTGGTATTAAGATAAATTCCCTTTATTTTCGGATCGGTTTTAGCATGCTGGATGGCCTGCTTAATCTGGAGTAACCCCTGGCTTTGGTCTCCAGCGCCGGGGAAAATCTCAGCTAATGGATCTTCTGCTTCCAGTTCGGTGATGGGTGCTTCCAGTCGCAGGTGTAGTATCGAATTATCCGCTACGGCCACTTCTTTATCTCCGGAAAGCGAGGCAATAACCCCGATGGTTACAATTAAAAGCAGGCCCAGGGCCACGAAAGTGCCGAGGCAGGAGGCAAAAAATGTTTTAAAAAAATTCATATCCACTTAATTAGACGCCAAAAATATCAATTTTACCTTTGTAATTAAGGATTTATACGCAATGGTAACTACAGTACGGGCATTTCTGCTTTTGGGTTCTAATCTTGGGGACCGCCCTGACTTTCTGGAGAAAGGCCGGACCCTTATAAAAAAACGTATTGGCAAAGTGGTAGCCATCTCCTCGATCTATCAAACGGCAGCCTGGGGCAATACCAAACAAGCCGCATTCCTTAACCAGGTCATAGGTGTGGAAACCAAGCTCTTGCCAGAAGCATTGCTGAAAGCCGCACAGGAAATTGAGCTGCTTCAGGGCCGCACCCAGACTGAAAAATGGGGACCCAGGACGCTGGATATCGATATACTTTTCTACGGTGATCAGGTTATCAAGACTCCGGACCTCATCATTCCCCATCCAGAAATTGCCAACCGCAGGTTTACACTGGAGCCTTTGATGGAAGTAGAACCTGATCTGGTACACCCGGTACTGAGCAAATCAATCAGGAAGTTGCTGGCTACGTGTAAGGATGAATTGCCTGTGGAGATTTATAGATAGATATCAAAATGCCAAATCACAAATCACAAAATCCAAACCATAAAATCCAAAACATTCACTACCTGTTGAGTTTGCCTCCCCTTTTTAATCTTCGCATCTACACATCGTAAATTATTAAAGGCTTCCTACCTCCGCCTCCGGACTAATCTTCTTCACCAACCCCTGCAACACTTTACCCGGTCCGCATTCTATAAACGTTTTTCCTCCGTCCTTCGTCATGTACTGAACGGATTGGGTCCAACGCACTGGAGAGGTGAGCTGGGCAATGAGATTCGTTTTGATGTCGGCAATGTTGGTTGAAGGCAGTGCATTCACATTCTGATAAACGGGACAAATAGGATTGCCAAAATGGGTGGTTTCAATCGCTTTGGCCAGCTCTTCTCGGGCCGGCTCCATCAATGGAGAATGGAATGC
>DAOMZK010000507.1:0-2157 GCA_035438035.1 Cyclobacteriaceae bacterium
CGGATTGCACGGATTTTCACGGAAGAGAAATTAATGCTTTTGCTTCCGGATACAAAACCACGGATCGCAGCAAGCTGCGAGGAGTCAACTATTAATTTTAGCGAACCTGGGCAGCTTGCTGCCATCTGTGGCCATTATTTCCAATCAAACGTTGAATTTATTATCCGTGCTAATCCGTAAAATCCGTGGCAAAAAATAATTTTTAACTTGTTCGTTTTGGTTTTCTTAATTTCTCTTTTCAATTTTCAAAGCAACCCCTTCCGGCCTTAGCGTGAGGAGAGGTTTCATCTTGGGAATTGAATCCGTCGGATATATGTTGAATTTTTGAACCAAAGCCTGTACGAAAAGCGCCATCTCCGCCATCGCAAAATTATTTCCAATGCAGAGCCTGGGCCCACCGCCGAAAGGATAGAAGGTTTTTAGTCCCTCTTTATCAGATGCAAGAAAGCGCTCCGGATTAAATGCATCCGGATCAGGCCAGAATTTGGGATTCCGGTGTAAACCGTAATAGTACAATACGACCACGGTGCCCTTTTTATAAGAATAATCTTTGAAACTATCATCTTCCAAAGCCACCCGGTCGCTGGCATAGGCCGGCGGATAAAGTCTCATACTTTCCTGGATAACATTCGTTATTCCTGTATGCGACACACAATCCATTACACTGAGGTCTCCGGAGGATTGCCTCAATTTTTCAACTTCCTGAGGATGATTGGCCAGCAGGTATGACATCCACGTCATTACATTGGCTGAAGTTTCATGCCCTGCAATGATGAGAATAAAAATCTCATCCAGGATCTGATCTTCGGTCATGGCTTCTCCCGTGTCTTCATACCGGGCATCCAGAAGCATGTCCAGTAGATCATTGAATTTTTCCGTTGTGGCTTTTCGCTTGCGAATAATTTCCCGCAGGATGTCTCTTGCCCAGGCTGAATTCTTCAGATTATATCTCACTTCCCCTTTCAATTTAAACCACCAGCTTTTGTACGGCTGCCGGATATCGCGGATCACAAACTCCTGCGTTTCGCTGATGAATCTACTGAGTTCATCCACGGTTTTCTTAGGCAGGTCAATATCAAACAAAGTCTTAATCACAACATCGAACGCCAGTCGGTTCATCAAGGGATAGACATCGATCCGTTCACCCGTTGGTAAATGGTTGAGGTAGTCATCGATGGTCTTCTTCATAATGCCATACAAACCCTGAATTTTCTGAATGTGAAATCCAGGTTGAATCAGACGCCTTTGCCTGAGCCAGTATGCTCCGTTGGAGCTCAACAATCCATTGCCGATGAATTTGGCAAGGTTCTGCGTCACCATTTTGGATTTATGGTAGTTGCGATGATTTTTCTTTAGGATATAGTCGATGAATTCGGGATCCTGGGTGAGGATCATGCGGTCGCGCAATCCGGAAGCAACAGAATAGGAATCACCAAAACGCTTTACATTTTCAGCAATGAGGGGTAAAGGATTATTGATGAGCTTTAGTGCCCGCTGATAGGTCTGCAGAAAGGTAAAACCTGGGGGATAGGAGTAGGGATTCACAGGGGTAATTTACGAATTACGTCCCGATAATTATATGGAGACGAGTTACGACTGCGCTTCGAAGTAGATTGTTGTTAAATTAGTTAATCGTAGAATTGACTTGTAGGGTAGATGGAGTCGGATATTAATTCAGATTACCAATGCAACGGGATTTTTTACCAAAAGCATTTAAGAATGAAGATGATTTTCTGGATATCACAAAACAGTAAACATCATTGTACTCATCCCCTTATTGGTCTTTCCCTCTCGGGCGACCAGCTTCTTTGTGATGATGGATTTGAAGCTTGTTGTTAGTGCTTGTGCGACTCGAAACCAGTCAGGCGCTACAACGGAAAAATAGAATGATTAAACTTAATTATTAGGGATCGGATTTTACAGCGCTGAAAAATCGTCTCCCGATAATTATCAGGACATCATTTGTAAATCGTCATTTTCTTCACCCACTCCCTCGCATTCACAAACGCCTCAATCCAAGGCCCAACTTCATCGTTAATCTTTGATCGTGTATAATGAGGCCAGTTCCATGGGAAAAGCGTCCGTTCAATATGCGGCATGATCGCCAAATGTCTTCCATCGTGAGAACAGAGTGCAGCAATACCAAAATCTGAATCG
>DAOMZK010000508.1:0-2151 GCA_035438035.1 Cyclobacteriaceae bacterium
AATACAACTTTCTTCATATCAATCAGTGTGTCTCCCCGGTGGGAGAATATCCTTTAAATTTATTGATTTCATCCAAAGCCAAAGGGTTGTCACCCAAAAGCGACGGTTCAATTTCCGATTATTTCAGAGGTTAACCTCTTTTAATGGTTGGAATGGCTACCAGAAGAAGAGGAAACTCAGGATAGAGCTTTTCTCCTGTGGGTCACCTTCTTTTTTGCGCCAGCCTTTCAGCATTACAAATTGCTTGAATTGCACCCAGCGTTCAAACAGCTTGAGGTTTTCTGTAATGCGACGCCTTCGTTGATGAGGGACTGGTTCGCGGGAATTCGCCGCGTGGTTAAGCTGAGCTTTCGCTGCCTCTTCAGCTGCTTTTTCGGCTGGATCGTAAAGCATGGCGGTACACATACAGTTTTTCCGCTCCTTGCTCATCAAAATATCGTAGTTCACACAGCTTTTGCAGCCGCTCCAGAACTTCTCGTCGCTTGTGAGCTCAGAATAGGTAACGGGTTCATACCCCAGGTCGGAATTGATTTTCATCACTGCCAGGCCGGTGGTAAGACCGAAGATTTTGGCTTCGGGGTATTTCTTGCGTGAGAGGGCAAAGACTTTCTGTTTGATTTGTTTGGCCACGCCGGATTTACGGAAAGGAGGAGAGACGATGAGGCCGGAGTTGGCCACATATTTTTCATCTTCCCATGCCTCGATATAGCAGAAACCCACCCAGGTGCCATCGGCGAGTACTGCGATCACGGCTTTGCCTTCATCCATCTTCATCTGAATATATTCAGGTGAGCGTTTGGCGATGCCCGTGCCGCGGGCTTTGGCGGATTCAGCCATCTCATTGGTGATGGCTTCGGCGTATTTCTTATCGTCCGGGATGGCTTCCCGAACTATGATGTTCTGGTCCAATAGAGTAGTAAGTTGAAATAGAAAAAAGCAAATAAACGCGTCAAGCGACTCCTGCCTCGGCGGGATCGCTACTCAAGGTTGCTGGCCTGAGGTATCAAATACGGATCTGCCTTCGGAAACTTCTGAGCACCATGGGGAGGGACGATACCCTGCTGCGGAGAAGGCTGTCGAACGAGCCTGTAAATGCCGCAAGTGTGAAGTTGTTTTTCAATTTCGTTGTTCCAATGTTAGTGGTACAGTGGCTGAAACTTTTGTTACACAAAATTAAATGATAATTATTTCATTATAACAATGATTAGTCAACGAATTTTTGAAGAAAAAGTTCGGGATGTAAAGTATCACTTGAAGGGAGTAATTTTGAAGCAACTTTTCTATGGAAGAATTTCTTCACGAGTACGGATACTTTGCCCTCTCACTCGGCACCTTTCTCGAAGGTGAGACAGCCGTCATGGTGGCTTCATCATTGGTGAACAGCGGATTCTTCAATGGCCCCTACACGGTCATTTTCGCCTTTTTTGGTGCATTTACGGGAGATATGATCAGCTTTACAATTGGCAGGCTGAATGGCAAATACTATGTGGAACGCCGTCCGGTCATGCAGGCGAGGATGGTGCCTGTCCAGAATTTTTTTGAGACTAACCGCATTGCAGTATTGCTTTCCTACCGGTTCCTCTATGGCTTCCGGACCATCATACCCATTATGATTGGGATGAGCAAAATTCGAACGCTGACCTTCCTGGGGTATTGTGCGACCACCAACCTGCTCTGGGCGACTATCGTTAGTTCGGTCGGCTATGTCGCTGGCGGACTCTTTCAGCTAACGCCAAAGTCATTTGAAGAGAATCTCTTATTTGTGATCCTGGGCTTCGGCGCCTTTGGGCTAACGGTTGGACTTACCACCCGGTATTTTGTGGCGAAGAGGATGGGGGTGTAGCGACTGTGCTGCAAACCACAAGTCGGGCTGTGATATGCTTCAGCCTGTCATAGCCAATGGAAACTGGTTTTTACACAACTCATAATAGTGCAACTTATTTTCCAGGAGTTCTGAATGTGTACCCTCCTCAACCACTTTACCCTTGTCCAGCACTACAATTTTATCAGCCTGAAAGATGGTACTGAGCCGGTGTGCGATAATAATGATCGTTTTGTTTCGCTGTCGCAGCATATTGATCATTTGCTGAATGTATTTTTCGGATGCAGAGTCCAGGGAAGAAGTAGCCTCATCCAGGATGAGTACCTCAG
>DAOMZK010000509.1:0-2146 GCA_035438035.1 Cyclobacteriaceae bacterium
TCACCGCCACCAGCCATATCCTGTATTTTCTTTCAGCCCACAGTATCCCCAATACAAAAAGAAAAAAAGTAACAGCCCCGGCGTAGTACGGTGCCGACAAAGGCTGCGAACCCCAGTACGCGGAGGATGCCTGAGCGAGTTGGTTGGCCATCTGCTGATCTCCCGAACTTACGAGGGCCTTGTAGGTGTTGCTGTTTTCATTTTGAATGAGGTAATCCGAGCTGCTGCCCCCGAGGAAATTTGGAATCACAAGTGTCATGGGTTCCACAACGCCATAGCTGAATTGAAAGGCATATTCCTTACTGAGTCCGCCTTCCTGTTTTTGTGTAGCGGTATTTACCAATTCAGATTTGCCGCGATAAGAATACGGTGTAAACTCAGCAATGGCCCAAAGTTGACCGAAATAAGTAAACCCGGCCACAATGGCGGCAACAACCAGGCCTCCAACAATTTTGAAAAGTTCATTCAGCTGTCTCTCCCGGACAAATTGAATCAACTGGATCAATCCATATACGAGTACGATGATCAGGAGGTAGTAGGTAATCTGAGGATGGTTTTCACGAAGGTGTAATGCCAGTCCCGCGGCGGTCACACCAAATCCCAGCATTCTTTTTCCTGTAAAAGAAAGATGAATACCCGCCATGACGAGCGGCATAAAGGCAATGGCCCCAATGCGCGCGTTGTGTCCTGCAGAAAGGCCAATCATCATGTAAGACGAAAGACCAAAGGCGAGCGCTCCAGCAATGGCGAGATAGGGCCGGATGCGAAAACTCAGGAGCAGTATGTAGTAACTGATGAAGCAGAGATAAATGTTGCAGACAGGATGAGAAAGGAAAAGGGAAAGAACTTTTTTTATTCCTATAACACCCTCGTCGCTCCAATCCATACTGACGAGGTAAGCCGGCATACCGCCGAAGATTCGTGTAGCCCACAGCCCTTCCTCCCCGGTAGCTTCACGGTATTCATATAAATCTTTGGTGACGGCTGCATGTTGTATAATATCACTCTGGCTCAAGACCTTGTTTTCAAAGAATACCGGGCTAAAAAACGTCAGTGTTACTACCAGGAACACGAGCACGGCCACGGCATGCGGCACTATATCGCTGAATTTTATTTTTTTCATGATGATAAAAGGTGTTGCAAAATATTAACTTTAATTGGCTTAATCCTATCCCCATGAAAACATCTTCAAGCTTTGCCATCAGCATGCTGTTGATTTCAGCGGCATGCAGCAACCTCTCCAAGCCGGCCTTCGATGCAAAAAAAGAGGAGGCCGCCATCCGCGCAGAACTGGATGCCCAGCAGATCGCATGGAACAACGGCGATCTCGAAGGGTTCATGCAGGGCTACTGGAATTCCGACTCGCTGCAATTCATCAGTGGAAGGGGCGTGAATCACGGCTGGAAAGAAGCGCTCGCGGGCTACAAGAAAGCCTACCCGGATATCGCCGCGATGGGAACAGTGAGTTTTGAACTTCTTCAGATCACTCCCCTTTCAGAAATAAATTTTGTGGTGATGGGAAAGTACCATGTGGTCAGGTCAGAAGGCAACCTCGATGGCGTGTTTACACTCATCTTCAAGAAAGTAAATGGCAAGTGGAGAATTGTGTATGATCATACAGCTTGAGAGTGAAAAACTAATAGTGAAGAGTGAAGAGTCGGAACTCTTCACTCTTCACTATTTCCGATCTCCCTCCTCACAAAACTCATCAACTCCCTGATGTACTCTTTACTGAAATCAAATTTGATTCCCCCTGCTTTATAAATTTCAGGAATGGTTCTTAGGTTTCCGAGTTTCAAAGCATTCATATAACCCTCCAGTCCTTTATGGGGATTGAGTTTGAAGTTACGCCACATCGCGATGGCACCGAGTTGCGCCATGCCGTATTCTATATAATAAAATGGCACCTCATACAAATGCAATTGCTTCTGCCATAAATAGTCTTTCACTTCCTCCAGTCCGCTCCAATCGGTGACGGTATCGGCAAACTCGTGGAATATCCGGTTCCAGTTACTTTTCCTCTGCTCAGCGGTATGGTTTGGATTTTCGTAAATCCAATGCTGGAATTTATCTATCGTGGCTACCCAGGGCAAGGTCTCGATGATATCTTCCAGTTGTTCCATTCTTGCCCGCATCAGATCATCTG
>DAOMZK010000510.1:0-2138 GCA_035438035.1 Cyclobacteriaceae bacterium
GACGAAGACTTTTGCACCCAACAATAATTTTTATTACCTGCCCGGACAGGTATTCCAGTTTCCAAAGGTGGGCAATGGCACTGTAACCAATACCAGTTTGTCCAAAGACGGAAAGTTTGAAGAAAGCCCGGCGAAGGTATCTGCCAATGATGGGTTTGCAACAACACCGGGTCAGAATGATGCTTTTGATGCTGTCAAATTGAACTACGGTGTAGATTATCTTAACCAGGGCAGGCACTACTTTGATACTATTCCTGACACATGGAGCAAAATGAGAGATGTCTTGGTATACTGGGCCGAGAAAAACGTCGATGGGTTTCATTGTAAGGAGGCCGGAAAAATACCGGTTGAATTCTGGCATTGGGTGATTCCACAGGTTAAAGCGATAAATCCCGGAATCGTATTTGTTGCTGAAAATGTCTTGTCAAATGAATACAGGCAATTTGTTAATCAGGGTCGTTTTGATTTTTTAATTGACAAGTCATCAGGCTATGATACGCTCCGGCTTTTGATGAATAACAAAGTCATCGCATCCAATATCTCCCGCACACAACGATCATTCAACGGGATTAATCACAACAGGGTACATTTTCTGGAAAATCGGGATGAAGTAAGGCTGGCATCTTCATTTTTTGGAGGAGATTCCCTGAGTGTTTTTCCTGGAATGGTCGTGAGTACCACGATTGACAAAGGTCCGGTAATGATTTATTTCGGCCAGGAGGTGGGCGAGCCGGCGCTGGGCGTTGAAGGCTATGGTGGTAATGATGGAAAGACAACCCAGTTTGATTATTGGGGGGTGCCGGAATGGCAAAAGTGGGTCAATGGAAATAAGTACGATGGCGATCTCTTGTCTGGCTGGCAGAAAGATCTTCGAAAATTTTATACCGTACTCCTGTCTTTTGCAGTAGGCAGCGAGGCAGTCGTGAGGGGAGAATATTTTGATCTCACCGAGTTCAATGTGGAATCGAAAAATTTCTCCAATAGGGTGATGGTCTTTGCACGTTCATTTGAAGCGGATAATCTGATTGTCGTGACCAGCTTCAACCCGTCTGCTGAGCATATTAAAGTTCAGCTTTCTTCAGAAGTTGTAGCGGCTATGAAATTGAAATCAGGGACAGGAAATGTTATGCATGACATATTGGGAAAGGCCGGCAAGATAGAAATAGCACCGGTTAATTTCTTTGAAATGGAATTGCCTGCTTTTGGATATGCTATATTCAAGGTCAATTGACAAAGAAGAAAATGAGTGGTCAGGCTCGGGTGATAATTGAAAATGTTCAGCCTTCGGTTGACGGTGGTCTTTACCCCGTTAAGCGAACTGTGGGTGAGCGCGTGGATGTGACCGCCAATATTTTTGGGGATGGCCATGACCACATTCGCGCAGAGCTGCTTTTCAGGCACAGCGACGAGACTAACTGGAATATCATCGAACTAAAGTCAGAACTAAATGATGTGTGGGAAGCTTCCTTTCCGGCATCTGTTAAGGGCTCATACTTTTTTACCGTAAGAGCGTGGGTGGATCACTTTGATACCTGGTACGACGGTATAAAAAAGAAGGCGGCAGCGAATGTTGACGTTTCTGTCGAATTGATGGAAGGTGCCGCTTATCTGAATGAATTGGTCAAAGAAAATAAAAATCTGCAGACATGGGCAAAGCGCATGGCAGACCGATCTCAAAAGGAGAAACTCATCAGTGAAGTATTGAGTGAGGATTTTGCCAGGATTGTGCATGAGAATCCCTTGCGACAGCACATCACGAGTTCCGGTGCAGAACTTGAAGTACGCGTTGAACATAAGAAGGCGTTGTATAGTACCTGGTATGAATTGTTTCCGCGCTCGAGTTCACTGCAGTCTGGCAGGCACGGAACTTTTTTTGATACGATAAAGCTTCTCCCACGGGTAGCAGCTATGAACTTCGATGTCTTATACCTGCCACCCATTCATCCTATTGGAAAAATTAATCGCAAGGGAAAGAACAATACTGTAAAAGCCTTACCGGGAGAACCCGGTTCTCCGTGGGCTATCGGCAGTGATGAAGGTGGTCATAAGTCGGTTCATCCTGAATTGGGAACAATGGATGATTATAAGAAATTGATACGCGAGGCGAAGAAGTTTGATATTGATATTGCGATGGACCT
>DAOMZK010000511.1:0-2118 GCA_035438035.1 Cyclobacteriaceae bacterium
CCAGTTTTTCTGTGTATCGTTCGTCGCGATGCATCCACTCAACGGGAGTCTGATCACCCTTTTCATGGATGACATCTCGTCCGAACCGGGAAATCGGGTTGAGGGGATCATCATTGAGTTCTGGACCGGCAATGACAGGGATATATTCATCCAGGAGGGCAACCATCAGTCTGGCCAATCGTGTTTTGGCCTGCCCCCGCAGGCCCAGAAGATTGATATCATGTCCGGCAAGGATTGCGCGCTCAAGGTCGGGGATAACCGTTTCTTCATATCCCCAGATACCCTCAAAAACATTTTCTTTCTTGCGTAATTTTTCAATCAAATTGAATCGCAGTTCTTCTTTAATGGTCTTTGATTTGTAACCGGCGCTGATCAGTTGACCCACCGTAGTGATTTTTTTATAATCCATTGGGATATACGTTTACGCTTAGAAATTTTTTCTCCTGTTCCGCTTGAAATCCTCGAAGACGAGATCGCCCAGTCCTTTCAAGCTGCTGTAGTAGGCATTGCCATGGTTAGCCTTGGTGAAGTCACGAACAAAAGCCTTCAGGTAGGGGTCCGTGGCAATCATGAAAGTAGTGACCGGTATTTTTATTTTCCTCAACTGTGCGGCGAGGTTCAGGGTTTGGTTCAGAATTTTGCCGTCGAGTCCGAAACTATTTTTATAGTATTTGATGCCCTGCTTGATACAGGTGGGCTTGCCGTCGGTAATCATGAAGATCTGTTTGTTGGAATTTTTCCGCCGGCGCAGGATGTCCATCGCCAGTTCAAGTCCGGCAACCGTATTGGTATGATAAGGTCCAACCTGGAGGTAGGGGAGATCCTTAATTTCAATCTGCCAGGCATCGTCACCAAAGACCAGGATATCGAGTGTGTCTTTGGGATATTTTTTGGTGATCAGTTCTGCGAGTGCCAGCGCTACCTTCTTGGCCGGGGTGATGCGGTCTGCTCCATATAAAATCATGGAGTGGGAGATATCAATCATCAGCACCGTGGAGGTCTGTGTTTTGAATTCATTTTCCACCACCTCAAGGTCTTCTTCCGTCATGAAAAAATCTTCAAAGCCATGATTGATCTGGGCATTTTTTAGAGAATCAGTCATGGATATCTGCTCCATGGTATCGCCAAATTCATAATCACGACGGTCGGTAGTAGCTTCGTCACCGCGGCCGCTGTGGGGTGTTTTATGTTCGCCGCCTTTCGTCTTTTTCAGTTTGCCAAATATCTCTTCCAGCGCTGACTGCCGCAGACTTTGCTCGGATTTGGCTTTCAGTCTGAATTCTCCTTTCGGACCTTCATCGGTGATGTACCCTTGCTTCTTCAGATCTTCAATAAAGTCGCCCATACCATACTTCTCATTGCTGAGCTTGTATTGTTTGTCCACTTCCGTCATCCACTGCAGGGCTTCGGCTACATTGCCCGAAGTGATGAGTATGAGCTGCATGAAAATCTTCAGCAATCGTTCGAAATCTGACTGGGATCCCCGGGGGGGCGGTGCATATTTTGAGAATCGGTATCCTAACACAATAAGATGAAATTGATTATCTAAACTTAACCATTAAAACACATTTTCTGTTTCAAAAAGGTGGAAAACAGGGAATTTTAGATTGCCGGGAACTCCTGAGGTAAAATTGTCGTTTGAAACAATAATTGAACAAAAAAATCGTCTACTTTAAAGTATAATCCGACGACTATGAAAAAAACAACGCTGATCCTGCTGGCCGCAGCCATGATATTGGCTTCCTGCTCTTCTTATACATGCCCGACTTACTCCAAAGTCCCCCAGAACAAGGCAGGGAAAGAAATGAAGATATAAAACCAATCCAAGTCAGAATTAAAAAAGCCGCAATGCGGCTTTTTTAATGTCATTTAAAGAAATGCTATTAATGCGCCATGGTGCGGTAAATGTAATCCCACAGTGGGGAAGACACGCCAAAGACCACTTCTCCGTTTTTGTAATGATGGGTGCCGTGATTGATCCAAAGCGCTTTAAAAATATTCTTCGGTGGCTGGAAGGCATGAACCATATAGTGTACGGATAAATATCCGGCGTACCCTACGAGGAATCCCGGCAGGAATGAGAAAACCAGGTCGCCTAAAATAAGACGGAAAATAAAA
>DAOMZK010000512.1:0-2115 GCA_035438035.1 Cyclobacteriaceae bacterium
TGAATAATGCCTTTGCCTCCGGTATTGTCTCCATGTTGAAGGGATCCTTTTAACGGAATAGAAATAATCTCCATGTTGTCGTGAGGATGTTGGCCGAAGCCCATGCCACCTTTCACGGTATCATCATTCAGCACCCGCAACAACCCAAAGTGGATACGTGAGGGATTGTGATAACCTGCAAAACTGAAGGTATGGTAAGAATTGAGCCAGCCGTGGTTAGCGTGACCCCGGGTATCGGCTTTGTGTAAAACAGTTTTCATTGTTGTTGATTTAGTAGTACAACAAGGGCATATGAAACAAAGTTCATACAATTGTTGTATTTACAACTATTATATAATTGAACGCTTTTGCGGTTTTAACCGCGGAGTTTGTCCAGAATCCGATTCAGTTCCATAGCATCTGCCTTCGAAATGTGTTTCAAAGTCTCCATGATCCCGGGGCCGTCAGCATCCAGCTTTTTCAGGAGGGCCAACCCTTTGTCTGTAATCGAAATGTCCACCTGGCGGCGGTTGCCTTCGCAGATCTCTCTTTTCACCATTCCTTTCTGGCGTAATTTCTCCACCAGGCGGGTGGCATTACTGCTTTTATCGATCATCCGGCAGGTGATTTGGGCAAGCATCATGGCTTTGGGATGCTGGCCACGAAGAATGCGAAGCACATTGAATTGCTCGGGCGTGATGCCATACTTTTTCAGGAACCCGGAATTGATGTTATATAGCCAACTGCCTGTATACAGAATATTGATGGCTGCTTTTTGGTGCTCACTCACAAATTTTTCCTGCTTGATATCCTGTTCAATGGACATGGGCGGTGGATTTGACTTATCTAAAATACTGACCATTATTGTATATACAAATATCAGGGCTCGGTGGTTCAACATTGACGGCTATTGTGCTACCTGAATATTTTTTAAAAGGAAAATCAAAAAAGTGTAGATTTAAAAATCATGAGCAAAAAACTGCGCAGCCAGGGCTGGTTTGGCAAGACCGGCAAGGATGGCTTTATCTACCGGGCCTGGATGAAAAATCAGGGCATACCCGACTATGAATTCCGTGACAAACCGGTAATCGGTATTTGTAATACCTGGTCTGAACTTACGCCTTGTAATGCCCACTTCCGTGAACTGGCAGAATCAGTGAAGCGCGGAATCTCGGAAGCCGGCGGTTTCCCCGTTGAGTTTCCCGTTATGTCTCTCGGTGAGACCTTGATCAAGCCTACCGCCATGCTGTACCGCAACCTGGCGAGTATGGATGTAGAAGAATCCATCCGTGCCAACCCGATCGACGGCGTCGTATTGATGTGTGGTTGTGATAAAACCACACCTTCACTGGTGATGGGAGCGGCGAGTGTCAACATTCCCACGCTTGTGGTTTCAGGCGGGCCCATGCTCACCGGAAAATATAAAGGACGTGATATTGGGACCAGCGATGTCTGGCGTTTCAATGACGATGTTCGTTCCGGGATTATGTCTGATGAAGAATTGAGGGTGACAGAAGCCTGTATGGCCCGCAGTCGTGGCCATTGCGCGGTTATGGGAACGGCTTCCACGATGGCCAGCATGGTGGAATCACTGGGACTATCCCTTCCGGAAAATGCAGCCATCCCCGCTGCCGATTCCAGGAGGAAAGTGCTGGCCCAAATGTCAGGAATACGGATAGTTGAAATGGTGAAAGAAAATTTACGCATGTCGGACATTCTTACCCGCAAGGCGTTTGAGAATGCCATCATCACGAATGCGGCCATCGGGGGCTCCACTAATTTTATCATTCACCTGCTGGCGATTGCCGGGCGGATCGGTGTACCCCTTACCCTGAATGACTTTGATGCGCTGTCGAGAAATGTGCCCTTCATTGTCAATCTGCAACCCTCAGGAAAATATTTCATGGAGGACTTGTATTACGCCGGTGGGATCCCTGCCGCAATGAAAGAGCTGGATAAATTCCTCCGTGGAGATGCATTAACAGTAAATGGAAAAACTATCGGCGAAAACTATAAAACGGCTGAGTGCTACAACCGCGATGTGATTGCTTCTGTTGATAAGCCTTTCAATCCGTTATCGGGAGTTGCCATCCTGAAAGGAAATCTTTGTGAACACGGTTCTGTTATCAAACCCTC
>DAOMZK010000513.1:0-2108 GCA_035438035.1 Cyclobacteriaceae bacterium
AAAGATTCCAGAGGATGCGGGCGCCAACATTGGCATCCCAGTCGGAATCGGCAGCACAAGCGACTTCGCATAAATCAAATCCGATAATCGTCTTGCCGCTCGTGGCGAGTATCCGGATCAGGGTTACAGCCTGGTGAAAATCGAGTCCGCCGGGAACGGGCGTGCCTGTATTCGGACAAAGTTTCGGATCAAGTCCGTCGATATCAAAACTGATGTAGACCTTATCGGGAAGTTCTTTGATGATTTCTTTGCAACGCTCTTCCCATGATTTATTTCCAGAATGGATATCACTGTCGAAGAAAGTTTTCACGCGGCCCATGCCCCGGTTGATCATCTGCTGCTCTTCTTCACACCAGTCACGGATGCCGATTTGTACCAATCGGCTGACAGATGAAATCTTCAATGCATTGTACATGATCGAAGCGTGTGAATAGGTAAAGCCCTCATAGGATTTTCTCAGGTCAGCGTGAGCGTCAACCTGTAGAATACCAAAGCGATCGTGCTTCTCGCTCAACGCGCGGATCAGTCCGAGAGGAGAACTGTGATCACCTCCCAATACTGCCACCATCTTCCCCTGGTTGAGATAATGCTGCGCTGTGTTCTTCACATAGATATTGAGACTCTCACCGGCTTCGTTGATCTTTTGCGGTATCACTTTTTCCGGACTTTCCTGGTGTTCGCGATGCTGATGAATGAGCGATTTCAGTTTGCTGCTTTCCTCCTTCAGTTCAACGGGTATCGGCAGCATGCTGACACCCAACTTCCATGCGTCTTTTATTTCACGCATGAAGAAATCTACCTGGCGTGATGCCTGCAGGATATTTTGCGGGCCCGCGGCTGTACCGCTATGATAAGTAACGGTTGTTTCCCAGGGCACAGGGATGATGACCAGCCGCGACGATTCGGGAGTAAAGGGAAGGCCAAATAAATTACCCACCATACCGGGTCCGTTGACATCGAATGTGTGTTCCTGCTCGTCGGCCATTGTGCCTGCAACTATAGTGAAAAGTATTGTTGTGTATGTTGATTTCCTTCGGTCAATTCCTTCCAGGATGATAGATCTAATTCCACACCTGTCATCTGGCATGGAGCAAGGTCAATATTTTGTCCCGTCAGCGCCGAAGCCAGCATGGAAATACCCGGATTATGACCTACCAGCATCAGCGTATTAAAACGGTCGGGAAGTTCCAGAATGATCTCGATCCAACCCGGGATCAGGGCCTCATATAATGGAGTGTTGAACTGTATTTTTTCGTCGGGTAAAGCCAACACTTTATTAATGTGCTCGACCGTCTGAGCAGCCCTCACAGCGGCGCTCGCGAGGATAAAATCCACCTGAAATGAAGATTTTTTTATTTTTTCTCCCAGTTCATGCGAATTTTTTTTTCCAACGGGTGTCAGTACCCTGTCGTAATCGCGCTGTCCGCTCTGTTTACCAGCGCTTTGCGCGTGACGCACCACAATTAAAACTTTCGTCATTTCGTCGGGAAAAATGTGAGCTGACAGGTTAAAATCACCCGCAAATATTATCATGTAAAATTGATTTTTTAAAAAATTGTGATATTTGGGGCCGTCGCCTGCTTATAAACGGCAGGTAAGCACTTAATTTTTTTGAATGGCAAAGAACCTTGTGATTGTTGAGTCTCCCGCGAAAGCCAAGACCATTGAAGGTTATCTGGGGAAGGATTATAAAGTGTCATCCAGCATGGGACACGTCCGTGATTTGCCTAAGGGCAATGCGGCCATTGACATTGAGGATAATTTTCGGCCCACCTATGAAGTCAGTCCGGATAAGAAAGAGGTGATTTCGAAGCTTAAAAAAATGGCGGAAGAAGCCGAGATGGTTTACCTGGCGAGTGACGAGGACCGTGAGGGGGAGGCCATTTCCTGGCACCTGAAAGAGGTACTGGATCTGAATGATAAAAAGACCAGGCGTATTGTCTTTACCGAGATCACCAAGAAGGCCATCCTCAACGCCATGGAAAATCCGCGTGGCATTGACATTGACCTGGTAAATGCCCAGCAGGCAAGACGGGTGCTGGATCGTCTCGTAGGTTTTGAATTGTCGCCCATTCTCTGGAAAAAAATTGCCACCGGTTTATCCGCCG
>DAOMZK010000514.1:0-2099 GCA_035438035.1 Cyclobacteriaceae bacterium
CTTCATCATGTGGTTTAGGATTCCGCCTTTTATACGGAAGTGCACAAATCTACACTCCCATGTCATTATTTCAAACATATTTCTAGGCTTTGGCACGAATGTTTGATACTTGAGAAATGTACCGGCAACATGTTAAATTGAACCTTTAAAATCTTCTCGATTTTCACTGGCCACTAACCGTGGTTTGATTATAAATTATGCTCAATTTCTTTAAAATCTGCCAAATATGAGCCCTTTTGAGTTTGTCACGGTACTCATCTCCATCATTCTCGGCTTGGGTATCACGCAGATCATGTCGGGTATTGCCGACCAGATTCATCAGTGGGATAAAGTGAAACTCTACTGGCCCCATCTGCTTTGGGTTGTTCTTGTATTTGTCCTGCACGTGCAACAATGGTGGCTGACGTATGAATTGCGCACCATCACCTCCTGGCGTCTCCCCTTTTTCCTGTTCGAGATCCTATATCCAATCAACTTATTCATACTGGCCCGAATCCTATTCCCATCAGCCGGCGACGAAACCTTCTCCGATCTGAAAAAATTCTACTTTACCAATTACCGGAAGTTCTTTGTCATGGTGATGATCCTGTCCGCTTTGTCAGCTATTGAAAACATCGTCATCTATGAATTGGGCATTGAAGGATGGCTGGTAAATGTCATCTTACTGACTGGTTTACTGGTCGTTGCTGTTAAAGATTTACGATCAGAATGGCTGCACCAGCTGATTGCCATTGCATTGTTATTATCTATGCTCGTTGGGATTGTTCTACACATTGACGATTGGAAAATTTCTGTATAATCAAAGAGTATTTCGTCCCTACAGGAAGAAAATCACTTTTGCATAATTCCATATCCGGCTATAAATATTTTGTCTCTACGGGACAAAATCCACAAATTAGGTCAACATAAACTGTAGAATAACTTTGGACATTGAACATCAGACTTTGAACCTGGAACCAGCATGTCCCTGAACACCTTCTCCCCCAGATCCACATTTCTTAGCCCATCGGGTTTACCTCAATTGTCAAAGGGTCAATCGGTTATCGTTGTAGGTGCTGGCGCATTCGGCGGATGGACTGCCTTGTACCTGTTAAGGAAAGGTTTGCATGTAAACCTGATCGACGCGTGGGGTGCTGGCAACTCAAGGAGCAGCTCTGGCGACGAAACTCGGGTCATCCGATCCACCTACGGAGCAAATGAATTTTACTTCGACCTTAATGTACGCTCTCTGAAGCTGTGGCAGGAAAATGAACGGCATTGGGGCAAGCAACTTTTTTACAATACCGGTGTACTCTGGTTTTGTTATGAGGAAAGTGCTCCCCTTGTGGACGACTCCATACCCTTTACCGTCAAACACAAAATGCCCTATGAGCGAATAGAATTACCTGAGCTCAAAAGACGATTCCCATTAGTCAATACCCGGGATTTGCATCATGCCTGGTTCGATCCCTATGGTGGCTATCTCAAAGCACGCGAAAGTTGCCTGGCGGTTAAAGATGCATTTATTAAAGAGGGTGGAAACTTTATTCAGGGATGGGTCAAGCCGGGCGAAATCAATTCCGGCAAGATGAAGGGTATCACATTATCCAGTGGCCCGACGCTGCAATCTGATGCTTATCTTTTTGCCTGCGGCTCCTGGATGGGGCAAATCTTCCCTGAAGTTCTGGGTAAGAAGATCACCTGTACCCGCCAGGAAGCCTATTATTTTGGTGTACCCGATCGTGAGGCATCTCAATATGATCAAATGCCGGTATGGGTTGACGTCGATGGCCAGGATTTTTATTACGGTATTCCGGGAAATGCCCATCGCGGTTTCAAACTCGGAGTTGACCGGCGAGGAAAGCAATTTGATCCTACACTCGGCGAACGAATAGCCGACCCAGAAGTTCTGGCCCACGCAAGGCAATTCATTGCTCACCGTTTTCCTGGATTAAAAAATGCACCGCTGGTGGAGAACCGGGTGTGTCCATATGAAAACTCCCCTGACGGGAATTTTATTTTTGAAATGCACCCCGAAGCCGACAACCTGATTTTCCTGGGAGGCGGTTCAGGGCATGGGTTTAAGCACGGGCCGGCGTTGGGGGAATTAGTTAGTAGAC
>DAOMZK010000515.1:0-2078 GCA_035438035.1 Cyclobacteriaceae bacterium
GCTCCTTGGGCAGGAAGATATTTGCCCCAAGGGCAATCAACATCTGCTTGTTTAAGGTGTACAGAAAGCCCGAAGGCATGGTGGAAATCCGCAAGGTGGAATCGTGCTTGGAAGTCTTAAATAGAAAAACGTTGGCCACCCCAAATACCCAGTTGGTTTCTGTGGAGAGCGCGGTGAGGGGAAATACAAGTAATTTGTTTTTGAAGACGAATGTGGAACTGTCAACCGACTCGGGGAAGGCCCCGATCTCCCGGTTTTTATTCTGCGCCGTTAAACCGATGGAATGGAAGACAAGGATGAGGATTAAAAAATGTCTGACGCTCATGAGGTTACCCAGTTCTCCTTATTTTTGCAGGATTATAGAGGGTAAATATAAGCGTCGTCGTATTTTATAGGGCAATCCTTTTTTATTATATCATTTATTTAAGATAATTACACCTTTCCCTTTGATGTTGGCTATGACATGCTAAGTGTAAGAAGAGCTTTATTGGACTGCAATAGAACTGCCGCATTTACTGTTTTACTGCTTTTATTACCCCTGATAGGATGGGCCCAGGCTCAGGAAACGGTAATACGTGGCAAGGTCACTGACTCGGGTTCCGGAGAACCAATCCCTTTTGTGAATGTGGTGTTTAAAGGAAGCGGTGCCGGGGCGACAACGGACTTTGATGGCAATTACACAATTAAGACTGCCAAACCAACCGACTCCCTGATCGCCAGTTACATTGGATACAAGCCCAAGACCAAGGCCATATCGAAAGCCAAAACACAAGTGATCAATTTCCAGTTAATTGAGGAAGTTACTCATTTACAGGAAGTTGTAGTGAAAGCAGGGGAAAATCCTGCTTTCCCGATTCTTCGGAACGTGGTGAAGAACAAGGAAAAAAATGACAAGCAGTATCTCCTTGCATACGAGTATGACGCCTACACGAAAAGCGAAGTGGACATCGATAATATATCCCAGAAATTCAGGGAGAAGAAGGTGATGAAGAAAATCGCGATGGTACTGGACAGTATCGATCGTGTCGTCGGGGAAGATGGTAAGCCGATTCTTCCTTTATTTATCACAGAGAGTGTTTCAAAAATCTACTACCGCGATAAGCCTTCGCTTAAGACAGAGGAAATCCTTAAGACTAAAATAAATGGGGTAGGATTGGATGATGGTACAATGGTGACCCAACTGGTCGGATCTACTTTCCAGGAATATAATTTCTATCAGAACTGGCTTCCCATAATCAACAAGAACTTCGTTTCACCGATCGCAGACGGATGGCGCCTCTATTATGATTATGATCTGCTCGATAGTCTTGATGTAGGAGGAGATTATTGCTACCGGATGGACTTTTACCCAAAAAATCCCCAAGAGCTGGCATTTACGGGTTCGATGTGGATCACGAAGAAAGACTATGCCCTCAAGCAGATTGATGTAACGGTCGGAGACAGAGCCAATATCAACTTCATTGAGAAAATAAAAATACAGCAGGAGTTGTATCAAACTGATCTGGGTCCATGGCTGCCGGTGAAAAACCGCGTGTTGATCAACGTGAGTGAGATTAGTAAAAATTCTGTGGGCCTGCTGGCAAAGTTTTATACAAGCAACAAGAATTTTGTTATTAACAAGCCCAAAGAGAATTCTTTTTATGAGCGTCGCATAAAGGTAGCTGAAGATGCAAACTTGAACGATGAAGAAAAGTATTGGGACACCCTTCGGCATGAGCCACTTACCGAGACCGAGAAGAATGTGTACAAGATGATTGATACACTAAAGAATATTCCGGTGGTGAAGACCTATACTGAAATCTTCAAGGCATTGGTGGATGGCTATTATGACCTGGGCAGGGTGGAAGTCGGACCTTATTTGAGGACTGTGGCTTTCAACAATATCGAAGGGATTCGCTTACAAGCAGGATTCAAAACCAACAGAAAATTCAGCAAGAAAATGCAATATGCAGGATTTCTAGCATACGGTTTCAATGATGCACGTTTCAAATATTCGGCGTCAGTTACCAGAATTCTCTCCCGCGACCGATGGACTACGGTTACCGGAAGGGTAGGAACGGATATGGTACGTCTTGGTC
>DAOMZK010000516.1:0-2052 GCA_035438035.1 Cyclobacteriaceae bacterium
TCACCCTGAACGGGTGGATGAATGAACCTCTAATCAGGGACTTGCCGATGGGTAACCTCTTCGAAGGACTCATCATAGTCCTGCCGTAGTGTTCCCATCCATCTGTCCCACCATAAAAAATACAGTCCGTAGTTGCCCTTGAAAAACTGATGATGTTGATTGTGGTTAACTGAAGTATTGACCCATTTTCCAATGAAGGTTTTTGAAAATCCACGGGGATATAGTTCATAACCCAGGTGCCCATACACATTGTAGATCATCATGATCAGCAGGAATAATCCAATGGCCAAAGGATGAATAGGAATTATAAAGGGGACTATGACAATTATTCCAAATTCAAGCACAGCTTCCAAAGGATGAAAAGCCATGGCTGCCCATGGTGACGGATTGATTGAAAGATGGTGGACTTTATGAAAATAACCATATAACCGGGGGCGGTGGATAAGACGATGCATCCAATAAAAGTAGGTGTCGTGAAGGAGAAGGGTGATACCGATACTGGCAACAAAATAACCCATACTGTGCGCATGGATATCCTTATATATCATGGTATAGTGAGCAAGCGGTCCAAAGAAAAACAGGTAGCCGAGTGCCGCAAATATTACAGCAGTAGAGACCGAGTACAAAAATTCACGACGGTAGTCAGAAAGAAGTGGAAATTTTTGCTGGATCTTCCGGTAGAACCAGTCATTCTTTTTTGCCCAGTAAAAGATGGAAAAAGCAATGGACGCCAGGATCAGGTACCGGAGAAAGATGATCGCCAGGATAACGTAGTACCGCTTGTCTGATGCCTCTATAAATGATAAAGCGTCCATAAAACAAAGTTAATGGTTTAAAATAGTCCGATGCGGTTTGAGAAAGAGTATTATTTGTCCTTGGTCTAATGAAGAGATGTAGATGAAGTCATCCAGTACATACTTGTGCCTGCCACAAGATTTCACAAACGGTTAAAAAAGATTACCTATCTTAGTTTACCACCCCTATCCCAAATGAGATCACTTTTCATTCTTCTTTGTGTGCTCTCCACAGTTACCGCTGCACAGGTCCCCGAAAATCCCAACAAGACCGATGCCTCCGGCAAGAGGCAAGGACCCTGGACGATACTCATGGATAAAAATTCAATTGTGACGGCCAATCCTGATTCTGCCGTCTATTATCGGGTCGCTACTTATAAAGATGACAAACCTGTGACGACAGTCAGGGATTATCACTATAAAACCGGAATCATCCAATTCGAAGGAACCCTCACGCAGGATGTTCCCAAAGTTATTTACGACGGAAAGGCTACCTGGTACAATGATCAGGGGCAAAAAGAATTCGAAGCTGAAATGAAAGGCGAACAGGTCGCCGGCGCCTACGCGCTGTATGCTGAAGATGGTACGCTCATAACGGAATATGCCGACTCGCTCAACAAGCGAGGCAGAGAGTTATACCAGCAAAAGAAATTTACGGAATCCATTGTATTCTTCAAGAAAGCATCGATACGAGCGAAATATGAATTTGGAGATAAAACTGCCAAGCGTGCCGCCATGCTTGGCAATACAGCTTTGGCTTATTCCAAAATGGACGACTACATTTCTGCCGGTCCTTATTCTATTAAAGCCGTTGAAATTTACCGGCAACTGGGAGAAACAGGTACTGCCAATTATATTAATATGGTAGCCATCACCGCCACCTATTGGCAAATTCAAAAACAATACGATAAGGGTGAAATCTTATTTCGTGAAGTCCTCGCTGCAACTGAGAAATTATCAGGCAAGGCTTCGGATGCATACCTTATACGCCTGATGAATCTGGGCATCTGCCTGGTGAAGGGAGAAAAGTACGCCGAAGCAAAACCAATTTACACGGAGATAAGATCTCGGCTTGAAAAACCCGGCTATCAGGATAATAGAAATTTTCCCTCTGACTATGCCACCACCATGCTTCGGCTGGGCACTATCAATGTCAAACTGCGTCAACTGGCGGAAGGAAAAAAAGTATACGAAGAACTACTTAACTACATTACCGGCAAACCGGGTTATGAAAAAATTCAGAGCGACCTGCCCCGCA
>DAOMZK010000517.1:0-2051 GCA_035438035.1 Cyclobacteriaceae bacterium
TTCCAGGCGTTTACTGATCCGTTCCCGGAAATCACCAAAGGAAGTGTTGATCCAGAGCGTGCGACGGGATTCTTTATCGAGAACAGGAATGATGCCGAGTTTGGGTAATCCGGTTTCCCTTTTATCACTGATCTGGACAATGACCAAATCATGTTTACGGGCAAGGGATTGAAGATTGTGATAGAAACCGTCATCAATAAAATCGGAAATCATCACGATGACACTGCGTCGCTTGATGGAATTTAATGCAAATGAAACGGCTTTGGCCAGGTTGGTCTTTGTTGATTTGGGAACCAGTTTTTCCAGGTGTGAAATAATCTGATAGGCTTGTGATATGCCTTTTTTCGGCTTCAGGTACACTTCGCGTTCGTCTGAATAACAAATCAAGCCTACCTGGCTGGATTCTTTGGCACCGGAAAGCGCCAATACACCACAGATTTCCATCGCGATATCAAATTTTGTTTTACCGGGACTTCCAATCTGCTGTGATGCGCTGACATCCATGATAAAGAAAATCGTCTGTTCCTTTTCTTCCTTAAAGGTTTTGACAAAAGTGCCGTGACCCTTGGCGGAAACGTGCCAGTCTATGGTTCGGATATCATCACCATACTGATAGGGGCGGACATCATCAAATTCAAGGCCCGATCCCTTGAAGATGGAGTGGAAGTCACCCTGCATCTGGCTGTTGATGGCCTTGCGAATCTGTATTTCGTATCTACGAAGCTTTTTCAGCAGTTCTTTCACTCCGGCATCATTTTAGTGGCGCTAAATTATGAGTAATTTTGCAAAGAGAGCGGTGTTTCAGGTTTCAAATTTTCGGCAACAAGGGCAGCAATTTCAATGACAAAAAAAATATCTATACTGTTTTGTGTGCTCTTGGTTGTGTCTTGCCAACAAGAATCGGCTCCAAAGGGTGTGCTAACCAGGCAGGAAATGTCGGCGTGGCTTTTAGAGGTGTATATGGCGGAAGCAAGGGCAGGAAGTTGGCCCATTACAAGAGATTCATCCTACAAACTCTTTCTTCCCTTTCAGGACTCGCTCAAAAGCCGGAGAGGTCTAAAGGACTCAACGATAATCAGATCATATGAATACTATCTTGGACGACCTAATGAACTGGAATCAATTTATGATATCGTGATTGATTCTCTCAATCTCAGGGAACAGCGCCTGATGAGGGCCCCTTCTGTACTGCCACAGCAATGACTTTTCCGGAAGATTTTGAATCCAGACTTGGATTTGACCAGATCCGTCAACGCATTTATGAAAAATGCCTGGGTGAATTGGGAAAGAAACGAGTCGGCCAGATTCATTTTCAAACCCAATTTTTAGAGATTGAAATTCTTTTAAAGCAAAATCAGGAGGCGGCCATGCTGCTTCAGCGCGGTGAAGACCTCCCCATGCATCATTATGATGACCCGGCAATTTGGTTCCAGACGGCTTTGCTGGAGGGAAACTTTCTTGAAGGCGATGTGTTTCTAAAAATTGCACAAGCCTTGCAGATACTCAGGAATGCCAATGATTTTCTTAGGAAAAAGGAACAGGAATATCCTTCACTTTTTCAGTTATCGCTTCCTGAAAATACGGGCAAAAAATTTGGATCTGCAATCCACTCCAGAATCGATGATGAAGGCAAAGTACGCGACAACGCCTCACCTGAACTATCCGGAATTAGAAGGAGAATAAGGGAGGAGGAATCCAAAGTCAGAAGGGTAGCTGAACAGATTTTTCGTAAAGCACTCGAACAAGGATGGGCTCCGGAAGGATCTAATCCCACCATCCGCGATGGCAGGCTGGTGATACCGCTCACCGCTGAACACAAAAGAAAAATTAAAGGCTATCTCATCGACCAGTCCGCGACCGGGCAAACTGTATTCATCGAACCCGGTGAAGTCATGGAAGCCAACAATGACCTCCGCGACCTTCAACTTGCTGAACGAAAGGAAGTGGTAAGGATTTTAAAAGAACTTACCGCTCTGCTGCGTGAAAACCTTCCTGAGCTGGAGCAAGGATATGCGTGCATTGGTAATTTGGATTTTATCCGGGCAAAGGCT
>DAOMZK010000518.1:0-2033 GCA_035438035.1 Cyclobacteriaceae bacterium
TTCAGTGGAAACTGGCTTCGCACCCATTATGGAGAAGAAGATTCTATACTATGGATCGTCATGCGGCAATTTCTTGCCCTCGCCCGATGGACGGTTATTGGATTGTTTGCCCTGAGCCTGCTCACGGCACTGGCGACCTGGCTTTTCTTCCTGCTCCAGGCTGAAAAAAATAAAATCAAAGTAAAAATCAAGCTGGGTGATGGCCATCAGGCAGTGGCCGGCTGGGTTCCGCTTGCGGTGATGATGACCGGGCCAGTCATTCGTCCATTGCTGGGAACCATCCGGGTGAGGCTGGTCTTTGAAGGAAAGAAATTGTCTGATGTAATAACACTTGATGCCAATGTGAGCAAACCACGTGATTGGCGACGGCAGGGAATAAAAGGCAGCGGCTCCACCCTGCTGCACGACCGGGGGATCTATGATGTTGAAAAAGTGCAGGTCAGGTTTTGTGATATGTTCTCCCTTGTGGCTTTACCTTATACGTTACCGGTCACGCAACAACTGTACACTTTGCCCTTAGAGCAGGAAAAATCGACGGTGAAGGCACAACCCAACACTACAGAACATCAGACTCACCGTGTAGAGATACCCAGAAGGGTGGAAGGGGAGTTTATTAATTATAAGGAGTTTGAAACCGGTGACAACATCAGGCGAATAGTCTGGAAAATTTATGCCAAAAGCGGGGAACTGGTGGTGCGCATTCCTGAGACGCGCGACCCTTATGCCTCTCACCTTTACTTTTATGCCAGTTTTTATTCCGGAATGGATCCGGGAATATTCGATGTTGAGCTGCTGAATGTCTATAAAGACAAAATCCGGAATCTTTTTGAAGCCATTCAAAAGAATGGATACGATGTAAGAATCCCGCAGGATCAGGAGGTGCCCAAACTGCCGGGCATGAGCGACAAACACATTGAACTGTTTCAGATCACCGCCGCTAATTGGCAGGCACAGCATCCGCCGGTTGCATTTGTTCAGCCATCCAAAGCGGCATTTGTATGTCTCTCCGCCCTCGTCCCGCTTGCCGAAATTGAACCTCTTCTAAAAAATCTTTCACCTTCTGTCCCGGTTGTAGTCGTGAAATTATCTGATGCTATCCCGTCACCTTTCCGGATAAAGCTTCAGGACCTTTTTTTCAGACCGGAGAAGAAGCCGGTTGACAAACTCAGGAATGCCTGGCTGTTGGCGCCCATTCGAAACCGCCTGAAGAAAAATGAAGATGAAATTCTAAAGGTATTGAACCAACGCGGAAACGGTTGGGTCGTTAATGCCATTGAAGTATCATGACCGTCCCGGAACAAATTCAAAAAAAAATCATTCAACTGCTCATCCGGTGGTTTTTTATTGTCCTGCCCACGGCGATAATCGGGTACATCACACTGATTTTCGTGAATGCATCCTACACTTCATTTGACGCCAGTGTGGGAAGGCAAGCCATCTATTTTGCCAGCGGATTGACGGTGGCTTTTTCATTGTATTATTTCCGTGCCCGGTGGATTTTTACTTTCATCCTTCTTTGGATGGCCTACTACCTGATCCAAAAGATAATCGTCAGACTGCCCGGTGAATTTGATGTCTTCTACGCTTCGGCGATGTTTCAATTGTATTCGGTGGTCTTTCTGTTAGGATGGATTTTTGGTTTTCTGCTGGTTCGACTGCGTTATTCTTACATCATTATTTTTGGCATGCTCACCATTGCTACGCTGATACCGGTTTCGGATACAACGGATGTCAGCCTGCGTTACATGCTTTCGCACCTCGTTCCGGTTTTTGTGTATGGATTGTACATGCTTTTTGTGTCGCCGATTCTGGATCAACCTGTTGAAATGGACTGGAGGAAATCCGGAAGACTACTGCTTCGTTTTTCGGTTTTCATTTTGTTGACCCTGTTGGCCTTTGTACTGGTGGAAAGATTATTCAAGAATGACCTCAAAGCCGTTGAAAAAGAATTGACCTCTCGCGAAGCGAAGCCCGATGAAAAAGATGGTGGCATTAATGAGGGGTACGATCAGCGTTATGGCCTCATGGATAAG
>DAOMZK010000519.1:0-2020 GCA_035438035.1 Cyclobacteriaceae bacterium
ATCAAAAGTCTTTCAAAGCTGAAGACCGGATAAATGCACTAAAAACTGTCGTGTCACCTGAAAAAGGAAGTGATGCATTGTGGATCAACCAGGATGCCTGGTTCAGCCTGGGCAATTTGAAAAAAGATATTGCTACTGAATATAAACTGAAAGGCAAAGACAGCGGCGTGTACGCCTTTGTTATTGAAGGTGATGTGACTATTAATAATCAGAAGCTCAACAAACGCGACGGTCTTGGTGTTTGGGACATAGACAAATTATCCATTTCTGCAGACAACGATTCCGAAGTATTGTTGATCGAAGTACCCATGAATTAATAATTATGAAAAACAGAAGTGTTTCCCGTCTCTTATATGCCCAACCCATGGATATGGGTGGCCTTCCTATTCGTCAGCCACTTCCCACACAACAAGTGGAGCAGATTGATCCGTTTCTCTTGCTGCATCATGCGAACGTTAAAGTGCCGACGCATCTTGAACCCGATCACGCCGGTGTGGGACCGCATCCGCACCGGGGATTTTCTCCTGTGACTTTTATTTTCAAAGGTGGTGTTCACCATCGCGATAGCCGCGGCAACGATAGCGTAATCTATTCAGGTGGAGCGCAATGGATGAATGCCGGCATGGGGATCATCCACAGTGAACGTCCACCGCATGATATTCATGAAATTGGAGGATGGCAGGAAATCATTCAACTTTGGATCAATACTCCTGCCGAACACAAGATGGATGCGCCGGTATATTACCCGGTTTCTTCAGAAGAGGTGCCCTCAATGACCAGCGAAGATGGCAAAGTGGATGTCAAAGTTTTTTCCGGTGATTTGCTGGGGCTGAAAGGGCCAATACCCTCTCACACGGAAGTAAATGCTGCGACCCTTGCATTTAAGAAAGGAGGGAGAATGGCAATTCCCATTCCGGCAGGTCACAATACCATGATGTATCTGCTCGATGGCAAATTGTCTGTTGATGGATTTGGAATGGTCGAGGAACTTAACCTGGTGTATTTTAAAAAGGACGGTGAAGGAATTTCCGCTGAGGCGCTGGAAGATACACGCGTTCTCCTGGTCACCGGTGCACCGTTGGATGAAGAAGTTGTTTCGTATGGGCCCTTTGTGATGAACACACAAACCCAGATCATGGAAGCCATGCGGGATTATCAAAAAGGAAAAATGGGTGTCCTCATTGAGGAATAATTATCGAACAGTGTTATGGAAACGAAAGCAGAATTGACCTACTCATCAGAAATTGAATCGCCAATTATAGAGGTGATCAGAACCCGACGCAGCAAAAGAGCGTATTCATCAAGACCAGTGGAGGCAGAAAAGATAAAATCATTATTTGAAGCGGCACGTTGGGCGCCATCGAGTTTAAATGATCAACCCTGGTTGTATCTCTATGCCACTCGTCAAAATCAGCCGGAGCTGTGGAAAAAATTATGGGATACCCTGAATCCCGGAAATAAAATTTGGGCGGAGCATGCTCCCTTACTGGTCTTAAGCATGGCCCGCAAGTATTTTACCGTCAATGGAAATGTGAACGGTTCATCAAAATATGACCTGGGCGGAGCGAATGCATTTCTTTCGTTGCAGGGCACAGCAATGGGTTTGAACGTCCACCAGATGGGAGGTTATGATCGTGGGCAAGCCATTTCATCCCTGAATATTCCTGAGGAGTATGAGCCTGGCGTCATGCTGGCCATCGGGTATGCGGGAGATCCCGAGGTGTTGCCTGAGAATCTCAAATTGCGTGAGTCTGCTCCAAGAGTAAGGAGAGTACAGCATTCATTTGTCATGAATAAAACTTTTTAATCATGGTGGTAGCAACCAACATCGGCCCTTCTTACCAAACTGATCTGGTGGCAACGGGCCACGAATTACTTGCAGATGAACCATTGGAAGTGGGCGGAACGGATCTTGGTCCATCTCCCGGCCAATTTTTGCAATTGTCACTGGCTTCTTGTACCGCCATCACCCTGAGGATGTATGCCAAGCGGAAAAATATTCCTTTGGAGAAAATCCGCG
>DAOMZK010000520.1:0-2002 GCA_035438035.1 Cyclobacteriaceae bacterium
AGCAGGCGGCGAATAGTTTTGACAGGATAGGGAATGCTGAAAAATCCAGGTGGGAGCCCTTTTACTATTCCGCTTTCGGTAATGTGCTGTTGGCCACACGAGAATCGGATCCGGCGAAAAAGGATGCTTACCTCGACCTTGCAAAAAGTGCGCTTGATAAGGCTATGGCTATTAAAGCAGATGATTCTGAGATAGCCGCTCTGGAAGGTTTTATTTTGATGATCCGTGTAGCGGTTGATCCGGCTGTCAGGGGACAGAAATATTCCTACTTGTCCATGCAGTCTCTTGAAAAGGCCGTGGCGCTGAATCCGGAAAACCCACGTGCCCATGCACTGATTGCGCAACTGCAACTCGGGACAGCGCGATTCTTCAAAGTGGAGCCAACGGAAGCATGTGCTACCGCCAGCAAAGCCCTGGAAAAATTTGTGTCCTTTAAACCAGAGAGTCAGCTTGCTCCGCTGTGGGGCAAGGGTATGACTGAAGAGTTGTTGAAAAACTGCAAATAATTTTTCATTGGCTACCGAATGTATTGAGCAGGTTTCAGCATCTCACCTATCTTTGAGAAGGATGAAGGTGTCAAAGACATTTCTGCGGGATATAACCAGCATTTTTTTCTACTGCCTTGTGGGAGCAACCATTATGACATGGTTTGTTTGCACGGGATGCAGAACCCGACCGCTGGATTATAGTTATGTGGCGTTGGCTTCAACTTCTTTCTGGTTTGCCATGTGGGTGGGTAATAGCCTGCTCGCGGACTTTACCACATCCAAAATATCATGGACAGCCTATCCGGTTAAAAGATTATTTTTTGGACTTGTAGGTACGATTGTTTATTCGGTGTTAGCCGTGACGCTGCTCACGTTTGCATGGAGCCTGGTATTTGGGGATTGGTTTGCCGACTACAGTGAGATTATCATCATGTCGCTCATCATTACGTTTGTGCTGTCGCTGATCATCCATAGCCGGGCATTCCTTATTAATTGGAAACAGACACTCATTGACAAAGAGAAATTTCAAAAGGAGAGCATAAAGGCACAATATGAAAGTCTGAAGAACCAGGTCAATCCTCACTTCTTGTTTAACAGTCTCAACGCACTTACCCACCTGGTATATGAAAGCCCTGATAAGGCAGCAAAGTTCATTAAGCAATTGTCTGAGGTGTATCGCTATGTACTGGATACCCGCGAGAAGGAGGTGGTTTCACTTAAAGAGGAATTGAAATTTCTTGAGTCATACTTATTTCTGCAACAGATACGCTTTGGCGACAATCTTAAAGTCGAGATAGAAATGGATAATATTATTTCAGGTGTTGCTCCATTGGCGTTGCAGATGTTGATTGAAAATGCCATCAAGCACAATGAAGCTTCGGAGGAGCACCCGCTTCACATTAAACTCTTTGCTGAGGATTCGTCTTTAGTTGTGGAGAATAATAAGAACAAGAAAAATGTATTGAAAGAAGATTCTCCCGGCCTGGGACTCGAAAATATCCGTCGTCGTTATGCGTTTTTGAATTCAAAGGAGGTAACAGTAGTGGATAATCCGGATCATTTCATTGTGCGATTACCTGTTTTAAACTGGAACGAATGAACGTCTTGCTGATTGAAGATGAACCACAGGCGGCAGCTCGGTTGGAAAGCCTCATACTCCAGATTCAACCTGCAGCTAAAATTGTTTCTAAAATTGATTCTGTCAGGCGATCTGTTTCCTGGCTAAAGGAAAATCCACCCGTTGATCTGGTTTTCATGGATATCCAGCTTGCCGATGGGTTAAGTTTTGAGATTTTTGACCAGGTTGAAGTAGTTTCTCCCATTATATTCACCACCGCCTACAACGAGTATGCGCTGAAAGCTTTCAAAGTCAACAGCATCGATTATATTCTCAAACCTGTGGATAAGGATGAGTTGACATCGGCATTTAGAAAATATGAACAACTGACGACAAGACCACAAAGAAATGAGGCTATGATGGAGAGCATCGGCTATGCCATGCAGATGCTAACACG
>DAOMZK010000521.1:0-1984 GCA_035438035.1 Cyclobacteriaceae bacterium
GTTGATGGATTTCACTTTGCCAATAAACCGTGGACTCCTTTCCACTACTGCATACATCATGCCTGGAAGTTTTTTATCGATTCCAAAGACGGCCTCGCCGTTCGTTTTCAGGGGTGTGTCTTTCCGCGGCAGCGGCTTGCGCACAATTTTATAGTCTTTGATGTTCTTTAGCGGAATGAATTTTGGTGGAGTCAGTTTGGAAGCAGCTTCGACGAGTTCACCATACCCTGCTTTTTTTCCCGAATTTCTGTGTATGACCTGGCCCTTATCAGCATAGCATTCTGATGCGTTGACGCCCCATTTTTTTGCAGCGGCTTCAATGAGCATCTCCCTGGCAGAGGCGCCAAGTTTCAGCAGTCCTTTGTAGGCTTCCCGAATGGTTGAGCTTCCGCCTGTACCCTGGCTTCCGTAGCGCATGGGATTTCCAATGGCGGACACAATATTAATTTGGTCCATGCTGACTTCCAGTTCCTCGGCAATGATTTGTGGAACAGATTGGTATGAACCCTGTCCCATTTCAGCACGGTGATTCGTAAGGGTAATTTTCCCTGATGTGTCAATTGAAATCCAGGCGTTCAACTCAATGCCGGCAGATTCCGCTTCACTTGTGGACAACACTTCGCCCTCTTTCCCGAATGAAGGCATGTAGTATCCAAGTGCGAGTACCGTTCCGGTCATGCCTGACAGGCGAATGAAATTCCTTCTGGAGATATTGTTTGTTTCCATGGGCTTTATCCTTTTGCTTGTGTCATTAACTGTGAAGCCGTCTTGATTGCTTTACGAATGCGCGGATAAGTTCCGCACCGGCAGATGTGTGCCTGCATCGCTGAATCGATTTCTGTGTCAGAAGGATTTGAATTCTTCTTCAACAAGGCTGTAGCGGCCATAATTTGTCCGCTTTGGCAATAGCCGCATTGCGGTACTTGTTCCTGAATCCATGCCCGCTGCACCGGATGGGTATTGTCAGCAGACAACCCTTCGATGGTGGTAATATTTTTGCCTGCTGCAGCAGAAACAGGGATGGAACAGGACCGCAATGGGTTTCCATCAATGTGAACGGTACAGGCACCACACATGCCAATGCCGCAGCCATATTTAGTGCCGGTGAGTCCCGCCAGATCACGAATGGCCCACAATAATGGCATTTTAGGATCGGCATCAACTTTGAAGCTTTTGTTGTTGATTTTAAGATTAAAGGAAGCCATAAGGTTGGATTTTGATGAGTTGTTAAAAATAGCGAATCGCTTTGCAAAAAACTTATGGCATTTGATGGTGATCCATAATGCTGAAGAAACGCCAAATAAATGTGGCTGACGGTCTGAATTCAACCGCAGACGGGTCATCATTCCATCCCGACAGTTGGGAGACTTATTTGTTTCCCACCGAGTCAGCCAGTGTACATTTCCCTATTATTTAATAACTTAAAATTATTGTCATATGAAAACCTTTTTACTCATACTGGGAACGGCCTTTATCACTATACCTGGGATAGCTCAAAACGACAAATCGCTCGAGGTGATAGTTGAAAATGTAAGCAGCAACGAAGGCAGAATGATGGTGGCGCTGTTTAATACGAAGAAAAATTTTACTTCCAGTCCCTGGAAAGGAGAGAAGCCACCGGCACTAAAAGGAACCATGCATGTTTTCTTTAAGGATGTTCCAGCGGGAGAGTATGCCATTGCAGTCTATCATGATGAGAATGAAAATCTTAAAATGGATTCCAATCTTATTGGTATGCCGAAGGAGGGTTATGGGTTCTCAAATGATGCCATGGGCTCTTTTGGTCCACCTTCATTTGAAAAAGCGCTCATCAGGTGGTCGGGCGCAGAGAAATACACCATCCACCTTAAATACCCTTAAGTTTCATGGGATGCTTCTTGGCTTTCAGCTTTTAGCGATAGGGGGAAGAGCCAAAAGCTGAGGTCTAATGCCAACGGCCAAAGAATTCATTTCCTTTTATTAGTTTGGCGCCCTTTATATCTAT
>DAOMZK010000522.1:0-1984 GCA_035438035.1 Cyclobacteriaceae bacterium
GCGGATACTTACTTTAGTATCAAATATTTCCACATCATTCAACGCAAGCATTTTAGCTTGTTTTAATGCATAACGATACATCATCATAAGGACAAAGAATACACAAGCGGCCCCAGTGCCGTAAATGATCATCAGATCGCCGATATCCTGACCGGCGATCATGCCCGTGAAAGTGTCAAACATCGTCTGGTTGTCGGTGAGATAGGCAATCGGAATAAGGATGAGTCGGGTGAGAAATTTCAGGGGATACACATAAAAGAGTACAATGATGAGAAACAGGGTGTTCAGCACGATCATCCTGCCGTCCCTTAATCCATAGCGCAGGAAAAAAGTGTAATGTTCTTTCCAGATGACAATAATGAGCGCGATGCAAATAAGGAAAGGCAAAAGTTCGTAAACAAAATGCTTGATCTGTGCGAAGTTGGTGGGTGGTGAGGTAGAGATCAGAAGCAGGGTGATGACCAGGGCGAAGACCGCATCGCTAAAATTTTCGAGCCGTCCCGGTTCCGTGCCGCGGTTTCTGAATTCATTTTCCTTTCCGGGGGAATTATTAATTAATGATTCTCGAATCATAGCAGGGGTTAGGGTTGTCAAAGTTAATATAGTTCCCGCTGATCACTCCGATAGCGCGGAAGTATTACGTGTTTTAAATCTGCAAGATCAGCGAGATCTGCGGGAAAAATTTTGCTTTTTTCCCATCGCCCTCCATCGTAAATTGGCCTAAAACCAAATTCCATGTCTGACAAGAAAAACCGGAGGGACTTTATTCGTGATGTCTCTCTCGCCAGCGCCAGTGTCCTATTGGCACCCAGCCTTTCATCGGCCAACAGCTTTTTCAATGGAGCGCCAAATTCGAAAGTGGTAGTCGCGGTCATGGGTACCAACAGCAGGGGAAATTACCTGGCCACGACTTTTGCAAGAATTCCGAATGTTGAGGTGGGATATATCTGCGATCCGGATGCCAATGTAGTGCAGAAAACAATTGCTGATGTGGAGAAGATCACGGGGAAGAAACCACAGGGAATCGCTGACATCCGGAAACTGCTGGAGAAAAAAGATTTTGACGGGCTGGCTATCGCTGCACCGGGTCATTGGCATGCTCCCGCTGCGATTCTTGGTTTGCAGGCAGGAAAACACGTCTATGTCGAGAAGCCCTGCAGTCATAATCCCCGCGAAGGCGAATTGCTGGTGGAAGCCTCACAGAAATACAAACTGCATGTCCAGATGGGAAGTCAAAGAAGGACGTATTCCAATGTGAAGGAGATGATGAAGCAATTGCATTCCGGAGCGATCGGAAGAGTGTACTTCGCACGGGGATGGTATGTCAATAATCGAAAGACCATTGGAAAAGGGAAATGGGTGACTCCACCAGCCAATCTTGATTTTGAATTGTGGCAGGGACCTGCACCCAGGAGAAAATACCAAAGCAACCTCGTTCACTATAACTGGCACTGGTTTTGGAATTGGGGAACAGGCGAGGCGCTGAACAATGGAACCCATGAGCTTGACGTGATACGGTGGGGATTGGGTGTTGACTTCCCTACGAAAGTGGTGTCAGCAGGGGGAAGGTTTCACTTTCAGGATGACTGGGAAACACCAGACACGCAGACAATCACTTTTAATTTCCCTAACAATACAGCCTGCACATGGGAGGGAAGGAGTTGCAATGGATACAATTCAGAGGGCAGCGGCCGGGGTGTAATATTTTATGGTGATAAGGGCACTGTGGTTTATCCCGGAGGCAACAGCTATTCGATTCTCGATGGTGAAAATAAGGTGATTACAGACGTAAAAGACAATACGCCATTTGACCCCGTTAATCCGGTAAGTCCCATGGCTGCGCTTGATGGTCAGCATTTGGTCAATTTCTGTGAGGCGATTCGTGGCAATGAAAAAATAAATGCCCCGATTACAGAAGGTCATAAGTCAACTTTACTGCCGCAATTGGGTAACATTGCATTCCGTGTCGGACGGACCTTGAATT
>DAOMZK010000523.1:0-1982 GCA_035438035.1 Cyclobacteriaceae bacterium
AGATTATTCCAGAGCCTGGTCAAAACAATTTGTCGGAAGGCTTTGGGCAGGAAGACAGATACAGCGCCTGTTTGGGAGTGTTCACACTTCCAACTTTGCCGTATTTCTTGCCCGACATACCAAGCCTGTAGCCCATTTTTTATTGCGTCAGACGCACGGCCTTCCATTTTAATCCTGCTGTACCTGATTCGCTCTACTCATCTAATCTTTCCTTACGGGATTGAAGAAATTAATTAACTTTCATCCCTACAAAAAAATACCAACATGAATCCTACCAACCGTCGAACCTTTCTGCGCTCCCTCGGACTTATCACGGGCTACGGATTGAGCAGTAATTTAATAACCAGTTGTTCCTCCAAATCCGGCAGCGGACAAACCTCAGATTCAACGGCAGTCGGAAAAGAATTACAAAAGGAACTGTTCTTTAAAATTTCTTTGGCGGAATGGTCTTTCAATAAAGAATTAAGGGCGGGAGAAATGGACAACCTGGATTTCCCAGCAAAAGCTAAAAGTGAATTTGGCATCTCCGGTGTTGAATATGTGAACCAGTTCTTCATGGATAAGGCTAAAGACAGCGTCTATCTTGCGGAATTGAAAAAACGGTGTGATGACAATGGCGTTACCAGCGTCCTGATCATGTGTGACCGTGAAGGTTCCCTGGCAGATGTTGATTCGAATAAACGTTCAGTCGCGGTAGAAAATCACTATAAATGGGCTGAGGCTGCCAGGTTTCTTGGCTGTCACTCCATTCGTGTGAATTGCGCCGGAGAAGGAACCCGCGAAGAGGTAGCTAAAGCTGGAATGGATGGTTTGCATAAGCTCAGTGAATTCAGCCAGGGACTTGGGATTAATGTGATTGTGGAAAATCATGGTGGATATTCTTCCGATGGTCAGTGGCTCAGTGCCGTCATCAAATCAGTTGGAATGCCCAACTGTGGCACCCTTCCTGATTTCGGGAATTTCTGTGTCAAGAGCGAAGGCAACGGTCCGGAAAGAAAGTGCGTTGAGGAATATGACAAATACAAAGGTGTCTCTGAACTCATGCCTTTTGCAAAGGGCGTCAGCGCAAAGTCATACAATTTTGATGAGCAGGGCAATTGCGTGGAAATTGACTTCACCAAGATGTTGAACATTGTGAAACAAGCCGGGTATACCGGTTACATTGGCATTGAATATGAGGGCAACAAATTGCCAGCCATGGAAGGCATAAGGGCAACTAAAACCCTTCTTGAAAAAGCCGGTGGCTCATTAAGCTGATCACTGGAACAGGTATTGCCCGATGTGACTGACTGTAAAGAAGAACCAGATAAAAAATCCATTCAGGCAGGTGGCTGAGATAAAATTCAGGGCCATGGTATGGGAATAGTCGGCTTTTGCCGGATTTTTCCAAACCTTTAAAAACCAGTACCCGAAATAAATCAATACCGGACTGAGCGCTGCCAGGAAGATTATTCCATCCTCCTTCGAATAGAAGGCATTAAAAAAATAGATAAATCCCGTTGTTGCCAGTAAAAAAAATGAAGCTGTAAAATAGAATGTTCCGCGGATGCCCAGCATCCTGCTCAACGTATCGTCCCCGTGCCTGGCATCTTCTTCGTGCTGATAAATCTGTGTCATGGGATAGTTGGCCCACAGCATTAAACTCGTTATCATGGCCGGTAATATTACCTGGGCGCGAAGAAGATTCTCTGGTGAATAATTATTGATACCGATATAGCACATCATAAAGGTAAAAGCCCCCTGAAATAATCCCGTAACCAGCCAACCTGTGATCGCCAATTTCTTCAATCTAATTGAGGGATGACTGTAGGCTTTTGAAACCAATCCATAAATCAACAACATCACTGCAAACCAGGCCGAAATTTTGATGAAACCCAGTACAATAGCAATGACATCCATAAGCAAAGTGGTATAATAAAGTCCGCGGCTTACGGGTGGAGGATTTTTTAGTCCACCGATACTTTTTTCATCCTTATCAAAAT
>DAOMZK010000524.1:0-1966 GCA_035438035.1 Cyclobacteriaceae bacterium
AACATTTGTGCTGCCCGGCGGACATGAATCTGTTTCTTTTGGTCATGTCGCCCGCACAGTTTGCAGACGCGCAGAGAGATTAGTCGTGGCTTTGGATTCTGGTGAGAAAACCGACCCGCTCATCATCCAATATCTCAACAGGCTGTCGGACTATCTTTTTGTACTATGCCGTGCCATGACGAAGGAGTTGAAAGCCAACGAAACACCATGGAAACCGAGAATGTAGTTACCCTTTCTTCGGCAGGAAAGAAGTATCCATGTAATACCTCGTCGGATCATTCTCATCCACATACACGTCAACATTCTTGTGATTGCTCAACAACGCTTCTGGATTGTACCAGTAATAATCACTCTTGAACTCATGTACTTCCTGGGTAAGCGGATTGATCCATTGACTAACGATAATATAAGGACTTCGCCCATTGACTTTGTAAGAAAAATCCTGGGATACTTCAGTGACAGCAAGATTGAGGCGTTTGCCTTTTTGTTCGTCGAAGAGTTCCCGCTTTGCCCCCATTTTCTTCAATTGCTTCGAGACTCCGTAAAAACCAACGCCCCCGAAAGTCAGTGCGAAGATTGAAAAGAACAGCGGCAGGAACCATAGGTTAAAAAAATTTTTGATTTCAGCTTCGTTAGGGTTGCCTGCAGGAAAATGAACTTCCATCTTCTCACCGATCTCCATATCCGAACTGGTGAAAGAGGAATTAAATTGTCTTTTTTGACCATGGTAGGAAAATTCAATTGTGGGATTGCCTCCACCGGCGAAACCGGTAAGGGTCGCCGGCGCTGATTCCCATGAACTGACCTTTTTTAGGCTGAGGTAGCCAAACCATAGCGTGAGGACCAGCATAATGGTGCCGACAAAAGCAAAAATTCCAAAGAAAAAGAACAGGCTGCGCATGTCGTAGGGAGAGTTTCTGTACCTAATTTAATATCAATTCAGAGGATATTTGTAGGTAGTAAAAATATAGTTGCTGGTTGCTAATGAGTTCTAATTAGCCTCATAGTAACCAGATTTTGATGCACCAGCGACCAGTTACCAGCAACCAGAACTTTTATTCTATTAATTCCGCCCAATTTTTAACCAATTCTTAATCTGTCACTCATATTCCCTAACATCTGTTAGTCGTTTATTAAATACATTTATCTTTACTCCTCAGAAAATGAATAGCTATGGTGGAGACACAGAAAATTGAAGTTTTAAAAACAACAAAATCACGTCTGTCACAAGTCGATTTCAGGGACATTCCCTTTGGTAAAGTATTTGCAGATCACATGTTTATGGCCGACTTCCGCGACGGCGACTGGAGAAATCTCCGGGTGGTGCCTTACGGGAAAATGCAGGTGAGTCCGGCGACTCCGGCAATACATTATGGACAATCCATATTCGAAGGATTGAAAGCCTTTAAAAATGAACAGAATGAAGCACTTGTTTTTCGTCCGTTGGACAACTGGAAACGCATGAATGTTTCTGCGGAAAGAATGTGCATGCCGTATTTGCCGGAAGATATTTTTATGGATGGCTTACAAACCCTGTTGGAGCTGGATCGCAACTGGATCCCCACCACGGACGGAAGTTCATTGTACATACGTCCCTTCATGTTCTCTGCGGATGAATATATCGGCATCCGGCCCTCACTCGATTTTACTTTTATGATTATCAATTCGCCGGTGGGACCTTACTATTCCACACCGGTGAAAGTACGGATTGAAACCAAGTACACCCGCGCTGCCGAAGGCGGGACTGGATTTGCAAAAGCAGGAGGAAATTATGGTGCATCGCTCTATCCTGCAAAAGTGGCGCAGGAGCAGGGCTACCACCAATTGATCTGGACCGACAGCCGTGAGCACAAGTACCTGGAAGAATCCGGTACGATGAACCTGATGTTTATGTTTGACGACACGCTCGTGACACCGATCCTGGGCGATACTATCCTGAAAGGCATTACCCGCGATAGCGTATTAG
>DAOMZK010000525.1:0-1949 GCA_035438035.1 Cyclobacteriaceae bacterium
ATTAATACCGGAATTGCCTTTTCCTGGATGGGGGTCGGGGTTTCGAATCCCAATAATTGAACCGACTCGACCAATCCTGAGGACAAGCCCAGGCTCTCAAAAGATTTCATTATGAATTTTTAATAATAGTGCGCAAAGGTACGGTTATTAGTCCAGATGCCCGTTGGCATAATAATTACAGGTGCAATTCTATTTTTATTTTACATTCACCAAATAAACCACTGATATGATGAATCCCTGCAAAATAAAAGGAATGTGGCTAGCCCTCATTCTCTTCTGCACCGCTGTCACCACCATTGCTCAACCCAATGCGATCAAATGGTCTGCGGACGGCAATTCATACTATAAAATTGAATCCAATGAAGTGAATCAATATGCTCTCCCCGCCAATATAAAAACGACGGTGATTTCCGCATCTGATCTTACTCCAACCGGACAAAGTAAAGCACTGACGGTTCGTGCTTATGCATGGTCCTCCGATCTGTCAAAAGCACTTATCTATACCAATTCTAAACGAGTTTGGCGATCCGATACACGCGGTGATTACTGGGTATTGGACATGAAAACAAAATCTTTAATAAAACTGGGGGCTGTCCGGCCTGAATCTTACATGATTTTAGTAAAATTCCCTACAGACGGAACGAAAGTAGCCTAAGTCATTTAGCAATATCTTTACATCGAATACCTTATCTCCGGAGAAGCAAAAGCGCTGACCACAAACGGCCACCGCAAGTTGATCAATGGCACGTTCGATTGGGTGTATGAAGAAGAGCTCTCCTGCCAGGATGGATTTCAGTGGAGCCCGGACAGCAATCACATTGCCTACTGGCAGATTGATGCCACCCGTATCCGCGACTACTACATGCTTAACACCAGTGATTCCGTCTACTCTAAAATCATTCCGGTTGAATATCCCACCGCCCTTCAGGATCCTTCACCAGCAAAGATCGGTGTGATCGATATCACATCAGGAAAAACCAACTGGCTTGCCATTGAAGGTGACCCGCGCCAGCATTATCTGCCCAGGATGGAATGGCGCACAGCCGACGAAATATTTGTGCAGCAATTGAACCGTCTGCAAAATGAAAGTAAGATCTTCAGTTGCAATCCTGCCACCGGATCTGCCAAGGTGATATTCTCGGAAAAAGACGAAGCCTGGATCGCGCTCTTCACATTCGAAGGTGCCCGTCGCTCATTGGGATTCCGCCATTCCTTTGTCTGGCTCAATGGGAAAAAAGAATTTCTGTGGACGAGTGAGAAAGACGGGTGGGCGCATCTCTATCGGATTGCCGTCGATGGTTCGAAGGAGACGCTGATTACAAAAGGAGACTTTGACATGACTGATTTTCTGATGGCTGATGAAAAAACAAATACAGTCTATTTCCTCGCTTCGCCCACCAACGCCACTCAAAAATATTTATACAAAACCAAACTCGATGGTAAGGGTAAACTTGAAAAAGTTACACCAGCAGGGCTTGATGGGAACCATTCCTACGATATTGCGCCGAATGCCAAATATGCCAATCACAGCTTTACCAATTCCTACACAAAACCGGTTGTCGAACTGATTGAATTCCCTTCACATAAAGCGTTAAATGAAAAAGAAAGTATTCAATCAAAACTTCCCGCTTCACAAACAGCTAAAAAAACCGAATTCTTCAAAATTAAAACAGAAGAGGGTGTGGAGATGGATGGCTGGAGGGTAAAGCCACCGGACTTCAATCCTGCTAAAAAATATCCCGTCGTGTTTTTCGTCTATACTGAACCCGCCGGAGCGACTGTATCAGATCGTTTTGGGATCGGCGGCAGCCGTCAATTTAAGAATGACCTCGCTGAAGAAGGCTATATCCACATTTCGCTGGATGGCCGCGGTACTCCAGCGCCCAAAGGCCGGGCCTGGCGCAAGTCTATATATAAGAATGTCGGAATCATCAACGCTGACGACCAGG
>DAOMZK010000526.1:0-1943 GCA_035438035.1 Cyclobacteriaceae bacterium
GAACGGGTTCACACCGTAGCCGCGCTCCTGGCGGCGAGCGGCGACGAAATCGCGGAGCCGAAAAATATGAAAGTGCAGATGAGGCTGTGTACGATGTAATTTGTAAACGCCATTTGTCCCACCGCACGAAACCGGTCAAGTATACCCATCAGCCAGTTTCCCTGAATGGCAATAAGAATTAATGACGCATGTCCCATCATCAAGAGTATCCGTTGGACAGGATAAATCAGTTCCATCCAGTTAATGGCATGGAGTTCCATGTGCCTCAGCGAGGCTTCATGAGTTGGGAATTCCAGGAAGTTGTAGTGGAAATTCCATATTACGAGTGGAAAGCCAAGGCCGTACCCGATCAGGAGTGTTCTTAAATATTGTGCCTTGGACCACGCGAGTGTGAGGAATCCCCATTTGTACAGGGCCATACCCAATAGCATCAACGCAAGTGGATCCCAAATGCTGTAGATAAGATACTTGGTTTGTCCTTCCCAACTTATTTTTCGGATATACTTGGCCACGGTGGCATAATCCGATTTCATAATTTTTGTATGTTCTGCCGCATCGTCCCTGTTGGGGATGAGGTTGATTTCAACCTGCCTCCAATCTTTCAATGCCTTTTTCTGGGTTTCTGTCAGAGAGAGGCTATCCTTTTTTTGAATGGCAACCGCTTCAACATAAGCAAGGCGCTTGTTGCGAATTTCCTGGTTGAAACTCGTGTACATCACAAACTCAAGGATGGCAACCATTGGAATGGCCATCACCAGGTAAATGGGTTTCATTTTCCTGAAGAGAAAAGCGATCATGCCGATAACACCATAATAGAAAAGTATCTCGCCAGCCCACAGAATGATATGGGCGTGAATAAGGCCAAACACCACCAGCCACGCCATTCGACGATAGAAAAGCAGGGTAGCTGATCCACCGGAATTCTCTTTATTAATCGTAAATAAAATGATGCCGGCCCCAAAAACAGCAGAAAAAAGCGCACGCATTTTCCCTTCAAAGACCGTGTTGATCACGGCCCGGACCCAGAAATTAATATTATCGGGATCACTGCGGAATGCCTCGGAAGCATACTGGGCCATGGAAAATCCACCGATGTTCATCAGCAAAATGCCGCAGAGCGCAAAACCGCGAAGAATATCAATAGCAATTACACGATTGGATTGAGAGACAGGAACAAAGGCTGACATGAAAGTGGGTTAGGTTAAGTGAATTTTACGCTAAAAAGTTTTCAGGCTGCGGTCGTGGAAAGGTAAGATACCAGTAGAAATGCCCACCATAATTTCATGACTTGCGAAGTTCAGACTTGACGTTGAACTGGTCGGCAATTCAAAGGTGTAGCCAATTCTGAAACCTTTGACCACAGCCTGCATCAGGATTCCAAAGGATTTAAAATTGCGGGTATAAATTCCGCCGGTATAATATTCTTTAAAATTAAAACTGGCATTCAGATCCACGGACAGCGGCAGTCCGGATGATCCGCGAAGAAGAACGGAAGGCTTGAAGCGCACATCTTCTGAAATAAATACCACATACGATCCGAAGAAATAATAACTCTGATTATAGAGTTGAATCGACTGGCCACCCTGGCTGAGCGTTGTCGGAATCAAACGAGGAACAGAGATGCCTACCATGTAACGGTCACTCTTCAACAGAATGCCGGCACCGGTATTGAATTTTGTTTCATTTATGGCGGTAAAAGCGGGATCGTCAGGATCCCGGATCGTCAGCATCGAAGGATTATTGGTGTAACGTATAAATCCTGTCTGCATACCAAATGACAAGTCGGCTGTTTTAAGCCGAATCTTGTAAGAATAGAGCGTCATGAACTCCGTATTCTTTGTGTCTCCAATCTGATCCTGGATTACCATGAGTCCCAGTCCCACTTTGTTTTGATATACCGATAAGTGACTATTGAAATTTACAGTAACCGGATTGGCTTCCAG
>DAOMZK010000527.1:0-1935 GCA_035438035.1 Cyclobacteriaceae bacterium
GCCAGGCAGGGACAAATTGCATTTTTAGCCAATCCCAAGTACGAACAGTTTATTTATACTACGCACGCTTCCGCGGTGATCGTTCAGAAAAACTTTCAGCCAAAGAAGGAGATTCAAGCATCACTGATCCTCGTTGAAGATCCCTATTCCAGCTTTACCGTCCTCCTCGAAGAATATCACAAACTGATTAGTTTTCAAAAATCCGGTGTGGAGCAGCCCAGTTATGTCGGCGAGAAAACCACAATCGGAAAAAATATTTACCGCGGTGCCTTCTCCTACATTGGCAGCGATGTCAAGATCGGTGACAACGTGAAAATTTACCCTCATGTGTTTGTAGGCGACAAGGTTGTACTGGGTGATAATGTCATCCTTCATCCCAATGTCAAACTCTACGCAGGCACCCGTATCGGCAACAATTGCGTGCTGCATTCCGGTGCAGTTATCGGTTCCGACGGTTTTGGTTTCGCTCCCCAGGAAGATGGAAGTTACAAAACCATTCCCCAGCTTGGCAATGTGATCATAGAAGACAATGTGGTCATCGGTGCCAACACGGTGGTGGATTGTGCCACTATGTTTGGTGACTCTACTACCATCCGAAAAGGTGTCAAACTCGACAACCTCATTCAGGTCGCGCACAATGTAGAGATTGGAAAAAATACAGTGATTGCTGCCCAGAGTGGCATCTCCGGTTCCTCCAAAGTCGGAGAAAACTGCATGATCGCAGGTCAGGTCGGAATCGCCGGCCATCTTGTCATCAGCAACAATACCAGCATCGGCGCCCAGGCCGGGATTTCGAAGTCAACCGAGGAGGGAGATCGGCTAATAGGCTACCCTGCGTATGACATTAAGGAGTATTTCAGGTCCTATGCCGTTTTCAAGAAACTTCCAGACCTGAACTATAGACTCAGGGAACTCGAGAAAAAGATAAGCAAGGTTGAATCCTCAGTGATCCCATCTTCAGATAATGGCCAAAATGGAGGGCATTAGGCCCTGAGCCATCGTAAGCAGGTCCTTCAGTAGCCTCATTTTTGGCATACTGCTCCCATCCGATTAAATTTGCGCACCTAATTGACCTATGCTTAATCATAAGCAACAAACCATTCAAAAGTCCGTGACGCTCTCCGGTGTAGGTCTGCATACCGGGGTGCAAACCAACCTGACTTTTATGCCGGCTAAACCCAACCACGGGATAAAATTCCAGCGCGTTGACCTGCCCGGCTCCCCTATTATCGATGCTGACTGTGACCGGGTCGTCGATGTTTCGCGCGGTACTACAATCGAACAAAGCGGAGCAAGGGTAAGCACCATCGAACACACACTCGCAGCCTGCGTGGGTCTTGAGATTGACAACGTTTTGATCCAGATCGACGGCCCGGAAGCCCCGATCATGGATGGCAGTTCCATACAATTTGTACAGGTACTCAAGGAAGCAGGTACCGAAGAGCAGAATGCCTTGCGGGATTTCTATGAAGTCCAGGATGGAATTTTTTACCGCGAGAGCGCACGGCATGTGGAGATTGCCGCTTTACCACTGGATGATTACCGTGTGACGGTAATGATTGACTATAACTCCCCGGTATTGGGCAGTCAGCATGCATCGATAACAAACATCCAGCAATTCGAAAAAGAAATTGCTTCCTGCCGCACATTTTGCTTCCTGCATGAACTTGAGATGTTGTATAAAAACAACCTTATCAAGGGTGGTGATTTGAATAATGCCATTGTCATTGTGGACCGCGTAATAGAGCCTCATGAACTGGAGAACATCGCGAGAATGTTGAACAAGCCTAAAGTTGAGGTCAAAAAGGAAGGCATATTGAACAACGTTGAATTGCGCTATAACAATGAGCCGGCACGTCATAAACTGCTGGACATTGTGGGGGATCTTGCGTTGGCCGGCCGGCCATTGAAAGCACAGATTCTGGCCGCAAGACC
>DAOMZK010000528.1:0-1907 GCA_035438035.1 Cyclobacteriaceae bacterium
AATCGTCAGTATGCGCTCAACAAAAATGTAGATGGCAATAAATGAACTGAATACGATGGGAATCATCATCCAACCCCCACGAATCGCAAGGTCAATAACGGATAGCGACTCGTCAGATGCCTGGGCCGCGTTGGTTACAATTTGTGCAAACAGCATAGTTTAAAAAAATAATAATTCGGTCGAAAAAAATTAAAGTCAGACCAGAAACCAGAAAGCCTTTAATTGGCTTTCAATATTTCATCACCCACACACCACCGCCATAATCCGCTTTTGCTGCATCCGCATTGGCCTGTGCTAATGCAAATGTTTCATGGTCGGCTACAGCAAGACGATAAAACTTTTTATCACCAAACGGGGGGATGATTTTTGTACTGATGCCCTTTGCGCTAAGCTTTTTTGCAAAATCCATCAGCAAATCATCATCGATGTCACTGGTCACTACCACATAGTAACGTTTGGTTCTTCCGTTTAGTGTCTCTATCGTTCCTACAGGAGGTATGGCTTTGGCCAACGCTTCCTGTCTTTTACGTTCTTCTTCCTCGCGTTGTTTTGCAAGACGTGCTTCTTCTTCCTGTTTTTTCTTCAATGCGGCCGCTTGCTCCTTTGCCAACTGCTCTTTTCGGGCCTTCTCATTAGACGGCTTGATGACATAGTTATAGACCAGGTAGCCGGCTACCAGGACTACCAGGATAATAACGATGCCGAGGATAATCGGGGCTTTGGATTTGGTCTCTTCACCCATCGATTCTGAATACGACGAGGATTCTCCTCCATTCCCGGTCTCTACTGCTCCATATTCTGTGGCGCGTGACTCTGTAGCCGCAACTTGCTCAACTGCAGGCTGATCCAAGGGCTTATATTCAACATCTGGAAGCCCGAAATTGTCTTCGGAACTATCCTTCTTGTCGTTTACATCATCTTCATTAGTGTCCTTGGTGGCCATTATCTGAGGGTTTAGTGTTCAAACGTTATACAAAATTAACGTAAAAAATATAATAAATACTACTCATTCACCTTGCTAAAAGCTCCAGCTTATCCCCCCCAATACCTGGAACCCCCTCACTGGATAGCTTTGGTACAACGGGTAATTGTTGGAAAGTATGTTGTCAAATTGAAGGAACGCGGATATCTCTTTAGAGATGAAATACCGGGCCTTCAGGTTTACATCCACTGCAGCGTCAAGCGTCACTGTATTGAGCCCTGAATCAAACGCCTTCATTCCTCCCTGTGTAATCAACCCTGCCTCAATCAGTATCTTATCGTAGAGGTTGTAACGCATGTTGATGTTGCCTCTATACGTCGGACGATGAAAAGGCTGCAGAACAGATTCTGTTGTGTAGGTAAAATAATCACCCCGGAGAGAAAGTCTGAAGGTCTCTGTCTTAGAATAACTGATTTCAGCATATGGATTAACACGGCTGGTGTTCGCGTCATACGTAACATTAAATCTATTGAACAGTACCGGCACTGATCCCGATGCATCCAGGTTAAGGTAATAGTAATAGTTTTTCAAAGTGGCCACATCCAACCCGGCATCAAATGCTACGTTCCGGCTGAACTTACCCTTGAGTCCCGCTTTGAATTCAATTGCACGATTGGTATGCAGTACGGGTAAATTGGAATTGATCCAGAGATTCTCAGCAGACATGGAATGCAGATCTACTTTATCCATATCGCCTGTTACAACTCCGTAAGCTTCAACATTTTTTCCCAATTCATATTGTGCCTGCACATGTGGATACAAGTGGAAACTTTTTGATCCGGGATATTGATCATTCTGGACGGCCACATTCAGCCCTGCTGTCAGCTTCAGCTTCTCAACCGGTGAAAACTGGTAAGCAGGACGAAGATGAAACAAGTGCCGGGTGGAGCTTACCAATGAATCATTCCTGGCGATCAGAAAATAG
>DAOMZK010000529.1:0-1887 GCA_035438035.1 Cyclobacteriaceae bacterium
CTGGCGATCAGAAAATAGTCGGCACTGAGTATAAACTTTGCGTCTGTTTTAATGGCATAGTCTGAGTTAAACACTGCAGAAAATTCCCCTTCTGTCGCCTTATAATGATCCTTCAGATAACTGTATCCGCCTGTTAGTCCGTAATTGAATTCTCCGCGCTTCGTATTTTCCACACCCGCGTGAAAACTGTAGGTTGACCAGGTCTGCCGGATTTTATCGCGGTTGGTCTCCACCACGGGACTGTATCCATAAAAATAAGTCCCGAGGTTATTGTAGTTCGCATCACCACTTACCGTGACATCCTTGCCCATGCTCTTGCCAAAAAGCTGCAGGTTGGTGGTGGAGCCTGCTGAATTTTCACCATTCACCGGACCCGAGCCAAAGCTCCTGGCGTATACATGGGCACCCAGAAACTTATTCTTGTCACGCTTGGTGGTAAAGGCACCTTCTGCAAAGACGGAAGCATAATTTCCAAACCCAACGCTCACATAGTTACCGTACATTTTGGAAAGGGATTCCTGCTGAAGCTTCAGTGGACGGACATTGGGTTTATGATCGGGTGTGGCAAAACTAAAATTCTTGAATTCGTAGGTAATGGCCGGCTTAATGGGCTCATAGGGTCTTGGCGGTACTTTGCTGAAGTTCCGATTGGCACGGGGCAGTACGATCTGCCGGTCCTTCACAATTTCAAATTCAACATCCTTGATCTCTCCCTGCCTCTCCTTCTCCCATTGCTCCTGAGCCGATGTAGAAAATACGCCGATCGTCATGACCATCAAGATCATCATGCTGCGGATCAATACTTTATGTAGACTATCTTTCGTCATGTCAATTTCCAGTCGAGTCACTTTTCTCCGTTGCTGCTTTCTGCTTCCGTTCAGCCTCTTCAATGACTTTTAGTTTTTCCTTCGCCAGATCTTTGATGGACTGCTTTGGAAAGTTTTCAATGAGTGATTTGAGCGTTCCCTTGGCCTGAAATGATTCTCCCATGGCCATGAAGTTGTCTGCCAGCAGCAGATAAGATTTGCCCACCCAATCCTCATAGGCAGCAAAGTCATTATTGAGCGCGAAAAGCGTCTCCTTGCATTGCTTATAATCCTTCGAAAGGAAAAATATTTCTGCCAACTGATATTTCGCTTCAGCGCCGTATTCATCCCTTGCGGTGTTGAGGGTCGTCAGAAATTCATCCTTGGCTGTCTCATAATCTCCGCGGGCCATGGCGTCCTTACCCAGGTATAAGGCTGCTTTGTTCTGTGCGCTTGCGTTGATACTTCCCTGTTCGAGTATTTTTCTTGCGAAAACATCGGCAGAATCGTATTGCGCGAGCAGGAAATAGGATTCCATCAGCCCGTTCCATGCAGCGTATTGTTCTTTCTTGTTGGTGGCCAGTGCATTTAATTTCTGGAATGCGGGCACAGCTTTTTCAAAATGACCTTGTTTGAATTCCAATTCGGCTATTCTTGAAATGGCTTTAGTAATCAAAGAAAAAGTAACGTCACCGGAAATCTGCTGATGTATCTCCAGCGATTTGACATAGTCATTCATCCGGTAATACGACTCTGCTTCATAATATTTTGCTTCCGTTAAGCGGGGACTCTCGGGATAACTCACCACGTAGCGTGAGAACTGATCAATTGCCTTGGCGTAATTCTGGTTGAAGTAAGAGTTCTTGGCGCTTTCAAATTCCACTACCTCAATGCCCTTTGCGTCTGGGTTGGCTGCTTTAAACTGCGCCAGGTATCGGTCAAATTCGTTGGATCGGTTGGCCAGGTGCAAGGCTTCCTGGAGGGGTACCAGTAAGTCCTGCACTACCGGGTGAGCAATGGTTTTCCAACAACAGAAGGAAAAGAGGACCTTGGGGCATCATCTCCTGAAAGACCGGCCTTG
>DAOMZK010000530.1:0-1880 GCA_035438035.1 Cyclobacteriaceae bacterium
ACCTATGGATTTATCTTTTCACGTTTATTCTCCGGCTGGAGCTACATCCTTGAACTCATTCGTTCCATTCAATTCAGCAAGGAACATTTTGCCTGGTCACTTCTGGCCTTTGTGTTGTTGATTGATTTCTGGTGGGGCTCGTGGGAGCGTGAATCCTACATCACCCGTCATGAAGGGATATTTTTTCTTTCCCTTCTCCTGCCTGTTATTCAATACGGACTGGCTCTTGTGCTGTTTCCCTTTCGCCAATACAGCGAACACATTCAATTAAAAGAATATTTTCATCGCAATCAGAAAATCATTCTGGCTATGTTCGGCGGGATGCTGTTTGTCAACGGCGTGCTTGCAGTGTCCATGGAAGGTACGTGGTCCGGACAGGAGAATATTTTCCGTATGCTGGGTATCGGATTCACCATTATTGCCCTCATCATGAAAGATGCATGGGCCCAGCGGGTTGTGCTGGTATTGGGATGGGTGTTGTACCTGCTGCATGCCGTGCTGGACAATTGAGCCTGTGGCCGAAACAAAAAGCCTACCGCTGAATTTTCCCCGAAGTATCTCCCTGCATCAACCGCATCACATTGTCGGCTGACACAAGATTGGCATCGCCTTCGATAGCGTGTTTCAATGAACAGGCGGCCGTAGCAAAGTTTAACGAGTCGCTTTCGTCGCTGAAATTCAACAGACCATAGATCAGACCGGCGGCAAAAGCATCACCGGTACCAATCCGGTCAACAATGTGCGAGATATCATACTCACTGCTTACGATGCTGTTTGTTCCGTTCCACATTTTGCCTTTTATCCTGTTGTGGGAGGCGCTCATGGAGTCGCGGTCCTTGTCGACTACCTTTTTGATTCGTGGAAATTCCGCCATGAGTTTGATGGCGTGATCTTTAAAATCCTTTGCACCGGATTTATCGGTGTACTTCTGCATGTCATGCTGACTGGCGATCACCACATCCGTACCGGCAATGAGTGACCGCATGATCGCGCGGGGATCTTTATCATATTTCCACAAGCTGCTGCGGGAGTGAATGTCTCCGGAAACCGTGACGCCCATGGCATTGGCCGTTTTGATGGCCTCGGCACAGCAAAGGGCAGCACCCTCCGATACGGCCGGCGTTATTCCCGTCCAGTGAAACCACCGCGAACCCTCCAGAATTTTCTTCCAGTCCAGCATCTCAGGTTGGATCAAAGCGAAAGCAGATCGTGCCCGCTGGTAAATGATTTCACTGGCACGGTGCACGGCGCCTTTCTCAAGAAAATACAAGCCCATCTCTCCGTCTCCATAGAGTACATGCGAAGTATCAATCCAGTGATGCCTCAGGAATTGGGTTCCCGATCGGCCAAGATTGTTGTCGGGGAAGCGGGTAACATGAGTGGCCTGTGCGCCGAGATAGGCGAGTGATATCGCCACATTGGCCTCTCCCCCGCCATAGGTAACGTCCATACTTTTTCCCTGTGAAAAAGTCGCGTAACCAGGAGGTGATAGCCGCATCATCACTTCCCCGAAAGTGACAACCTTGGGCATTTTCGATCCTTCCATTTTTTTTTACAGTTTAGAAAACTGAGCACTACCCGAACCAAGTAAATATAGTGCTGATTTTGATTCCGTTCTGTGAAGGGTCCGGTAATAATCTAACGCTGGGTTTTTTCTTTGCGCTTGGTCCGTTGGTGCTTATGAATGGCCTCCAACTTCTGACCGTAGTGCAGGCTGGCATTGATTTCGTAACCAAACAACAATACGACAGTCAGGAGTTGAATCCAGACCATCAGGGCAATCAGCACCCCGATGGAACCATACACCTTGTTATAACTGCCGAAGTTGGTGATGTAAAACGAAAATCCATAGGATATACCCAGACAGCCCAGCGTGGCAA
>DAOMZK010000531.1:0-1847 GCA_035438035.1 Cyclobacteriaceae bacterium
ACTTCGAATGATAACTACGGCCAAATTATAAAGGCTCGGAATGTTTCACGCAAAGGAAATCGCAAAGACGCCAAGCTTTTGATTTCGTTGATTACAAAGAAATCAGAGGTAAGTTGGGATTTGGCATTTTGACTTTTAACTCCTTGTTAGCCACCGGCTAAAGCCGGTGGCTATGACAGGCCGCTCCTACGGAGCTGTGATCCAAACATGGCGAGCGTAGAAAAAGCAATCCTCTCTGCAGTTTCGGTATTTGATGTTTGTATTTTTTTTGAGTTTTGGAATTGGGCAGTTTGATTTTTAACCCCACAGCGGTCAATACCACTGGAATAAGTGTATTTTAGACAATTGATAATTTTTGATAACTTAACAGGGTTATAACCCCATCTTATACCCATTCATTATGAAACACATATTTCTTTTTGTTTTTGCCCTGATTTTATCCATTTCAATAAGTTCAGCGCAGGATGCAGCCATCAAAGAGGACTTCAAACCCTCTGTACTCAATCAACCAGGACAGGATTATCCCCAGGTCAACTCCCAGGGTTATGTGCGATTCAGGATTCAGGCTCCCGCCGCGGATAGTGTGAGAATGAGCCTGGGTCTGGGTGGAAGAGGCGGTACCAAACTGGTAAAAGGCGATGATGGCTACTGGACGGGCACGACGGCGGGCCCGTTGGATGAAGGTTTCCATTATTATAATGTCAGAATTGACGGAGGAAAATTCAATGACCCCGGCGCGCTGAATTTTTACGGCTCTGTACGCTGGGAGAGCGGAATCGAAATACCGGCACACGACCAGGATTTCTACGCACTGAAAGATGTACCGCATGGTAAAGTTCAGCAAATCTTGTTTCCATCAAAGAGTACCCAGACATCGCGGCGGGCTTTTGTCTACACGCCTGCCGATTACGATAAAAATCTGAAAGCAAAATATCCTGTTTTGTATCTCCAACACGGCTGGGGTGAAGACGAAACAGCCTGGTCAAACCAGGGCCGTGCAAACCTGATCATGGATAATCTGATTGCCGAAGGCAAGATCAAACCTTTTATCATTGTGATGACCTATGGAATGACCAATGAAATAAAATTCGGCGGGCTACGTGACTTTAAAGTGGATGCATTCCAAACGGTATTGGTAGATGAATTGATCCCTTACGTGGATGCCAATTTCAGAACCCTCGCTGATCAGCCTCACCGTGCCATGGGCGGACTTTCCATGGGTGGCATGGAAACCAAAATGATAACGCTCAACAAGCCTGAAGTCTTTTCACACTATGCCTTGCTGAGTGGAGGAACGTATAAGCCGGAAGACATTAAGGACAAGTCGAAAGTAAAACTCGTTTTCCTGAGCTGCGGCAGCAAGGAAAGACCGGATGGAATTAAAAGTGCCACGGCTGCACTGAAAGAAGCCGGCTTCAATGCGGTGTCCTATATCTCGGAAGGTACAGCGCACGAATTCCAAACCTGGAGACGCAGTCTTTATGAATTGGCTCCGCTGTTGTTTAAGAACTGATCCCTGGCGGTCCTGCAGAAATCCTCTGAATATGATTGGATTTTTTAAAAAGACACTGCTATTAGTCGGTTTCATCGCGGCCTTTTCACTGCAAGGCCAGATCAGGCTTCCTAAGCTGGTAAGCGATGGAATGGTTTTGCAGCGCGAAGCGGCAACGAACATCTGGGGCTGGGCAGCTCCGGGCGAAAAAGTCACGATCTCGTTTTTAGGTGCCTCCTACCTGGCAACAGCAGATGACAAGGGCAAATGGAAAATTTCATTGCCTCAGCTGAAGGCCGGTGGTCCATTTGAAATGAAGCTTAGCGCCAGCAACGAAATAATCATTCATGACATT
>DAOMZK010000532.1:0-1832 GCA_035438035.1 Cyclobacteriaceae bacterium
GCTATGGGCAATCATAGCCGATCCGGCATCAATGGCTCTTCTTGCATCTTCGAGATAGTAGATGTGGGTTGCCGTTTTATATCCTAAATCACCGGCATGCCGGATGGCTGCGCGATAGACTTCTTCCGGAACTTTTTCAGACGTTCCCAGATTGTCGTCTATGCGAATCTTCATCCAGTCCACTCCCATCGTATCATTTGCATCTACAATAGCCATTCCTTCTTCCGGAGTTTTTCCCGTGATCACTTCTCCACAGATAAACAATCGTGCCCGTTGTGTCGCATGCGCAAGAGTATCATTGACCATCCGCAGGGACTCAGCATCCACTTTGTCGCCGCCCAGGCTTACCACGGTTGTCACACCGTAGCGTGCATAAAGTGCCAGGTTCTCCTCCAGGTTTTGCTTTGAATAATGACCGCCCTCAATTCCTTTCACATCACCGACATGACCATGGGTATTGATGATGCCGGGCATGATGAATTTTCCGGATACATCCACTATTTCTGCGCCATCAGGAATTTTTATCTCAGCACGCTTTCCTACGGCAGAAATTTTTCCATTCTCAATAATCATGACAGCATCTGCAACAGGTTCAACGCCGGTACCATCAATGAGTGTAGCACCGGTAAAAACGAGAATGTCGGTCTTCTTTTGATCAGTGCGACAACTGGCAAGAAGCAGGCAGAAAATGAAGAGTAGGTTCAGTTTATTCATAGACAAGTATGGAGTATTACCAGCGCAACCCATTGTTAAATTAAACCATTTCAATCTGCCCCGGCTTCGACGGAGCTCATCCTGACAGTTTCAAAATACAAGCAACAATTCATTTATTCACATCACCAGGTGCCTTAAAATTCCTGGATGCATCATCCAACACGAGCACCCAATCCATTCCACCGGCAGGCGGAATGAATGTCTGCACGCCTTTTCCCTTCACCTGTTTTGAAGTCATTGCCTTCCCGGTTCGCACATCATACCACCACACATTTTTACTGGGGCCTGAAATTAAACCGAGATTTATTTTAACAGGTTTGCTCTGCGGCAGGTAAACAAAAGCCCAGGATTTATCTTCGTCTCTTGTGGCGACGATCAAGTCAGTGTACGCGCTTCCTTTCGGTGATTGAATTATATTCTGATCCTCAACCCGGGAAAAATAGGGCCGCGACAACATGAGATTTTTCAGATGCTGCATTTCATTGGCGGCTTCAGCTTTGGCCGCCTGCTGCCATTCAATAAGTGTGTCGCCTACATTGATCGGTGGATTCAATGACTTGTTGAGGAACTGCCATATAGAGTGGTGACCGTAAGTCACGCCGCACGCACCGGCAAAGACGCCGCGGTATATTCTCGCCCGCACATCGTAAGCGGTAAAATATCCCCTCGACTTCCTTGTCCATTTTCCATCCCAGGGATTGACGGGATGATCCTCGTAGCAGGGCTCCATGTCCAGCACCGGTCTTGCTGGCTTGAGGCTTAAGTCTTCTTTCACCCAACGCCACGGATCTGACTCTCTTGATCCATGCCCCGACTGAAATGCATTCATATCGAGCCATGCTTCGCCTTGAATAAAGCTTGAAGTCCTGACTTCACCTCCGGCAGGATGATAGGTAATGAATGCATCCTTGCCCAAAACGTTTTCAATTCCCCTTGCCATAGCCCGCCAGAGGGGTACGTCATTTTGTTCCAACTTCGTCTCCCTGTTTGTATACACCGCCGGTCTGTCGCCGCCAAGAATCCAGATGATGTTCCAGTATTTTGAATATCGTTTGGTTATAATCGTTCCATATGCCTCTGCATTGGCCTCGTTAAAAATCACCGGACCATCTCCCCAC
>DAOMZK010000533.1:0-1808 GCA_035438035.1 Cyclobacteriaceae bacterium
AAAGAAACGGTATTTTAGTATGTTTGATCTAATCTTATACTATGATGAAAAGCTTTAAGTTTCTCCTTGCCTTCATAGCAGTTGGTGCACTACTTACCTACTCAGGATGCAGTAAGCCCAGCGGCCCGGGCCAAACCCCTGAAGACGCCCAACTGGCTAAATTATCGAAGACGTGGAAATGTACTGCGGCGACACTGAATAACACCTCGCAAGCCGGATATATCAATAATTTTATTCTTACCATTGCCGGAACTGCCGGACAAACGACTTTTGGCTTTACCACCACCGGTCGGGCAGCATCCGCGCCACTTCTACCCTGGCAGTCAAACGGAAATTTGAAATATGGAACTGATTTCGCAACAGGCTTAATACGGGTTGAGGACAACCTGCCCATTACGTATTCTGTTACCGATACACAGTTGCAAATGACTTTCAATTATACTGGGGCAGGAATTCCTGCGAGGGTGGGTAATGTTGCCGGCACCTGGATATTTACTTTCGGACTTTAAAAGTTAATCTTATTGCAAAAATTGAAGCCCTGACCGAGGGCTTTTTTATTTTAAGGAAATCAGGGTGAACTTACTTTAACTTTACAATCGTCATCCCATCCCCACCGCGGTCGGCATGTTCATCCTGAAATGAGGATACACTTTTCAGTTTTTTCAAATAGTCGCGAACGACCTTTCGCAAGATACCTTCCCCTTTACCATGAAGAATCTTTACTTCCATTTGACCCAATAACACCGCATCATCCATAAAGCGAATCAGCAAAGGCATAATTTCTTCTGCGCGCTTCCCCCTGACATCCAGCAAAGGAGAAAAACCCGACTGCCTTTCATGCAATTCTACACCGCGTACAGAGGCTCTTTTTGGCTTGTCAACCTCCAACTGGTCAGTCCTTACAAGCTGCTCGGTTTTCACAGTGGATCTCAGGTCGCCAAACTGAACGGAAGCTGTTTTTCCTTTTAATGCCTGGATAGTCCCTGTCACCCCGCCGCCCATCATCCTCACCTTATCGCCGACTACTAAAGGTCCTGCTGATTTGATTACAATGCCTTGAACGGGCTTTACTTTCTTTTCCAGTTCCTTGAGACCTTGCCGGACTTTTCTTGTTTCCTGTTTCTCTGCTTTGTTTTCACGAATGTGACGAATCGTCTTTTCAATTTCCCGGTTGGTTTGCTGTAGTAAAGTAGAGGCTTCAGCTTTGGCAGAATTCAGAATTTCCTTTTTGCGGGATTCCAGTTCTTCAGACAACTTTTCATAGTGCTGAAGTGTCGATGATAACCTGGATTCACGCGCTCTTACATCCTTGTCTTTTTCGGTCAGCCGTTGTTTTTCCTCCGCAACCTGTTTCATCAATGTTTCAAGCCCCGTCAACTCTTTGCCGATAATCCGTTCTGCAGCCTTTAAAATTTCCTCCTTCAACCCCGTTTTGCGGGCAATTTCCAGCGCGAAAGAACTTCCAGGCTGACCGACCTCCAATTGAAATAAAGGAGCGAGGTGTGCAGTGTCAAATTTCATAGCGGCATTGCGAATGCCCGGGAAATTGCTGGCAAAAACTTTCAGGTTGTAGTAGTGTGTCGTGGCCAGACCCCACACTTTTTGAGAAACCAGTTTTTCAAGCACAGCCTGGGCAATGCCACCGCCAAAATTGGGATCCGTGCCGGAGCCCAGTTCATCCATTAACACAATTGAATCTTCACCCGCATTGCGGATGAAATAATCCATATTTTTCAAATGTGAACTGTACGTGCTCAGATCATTCTCAATAGACTGCTGGTCACCGATATCCAGAAAAATATTTTCAA
>DAOMZK010000534.1:0-1807 GCA_035438035.1 Cyclobacteriaceae bacterium
TTTTATTCAAAGCGAATTGGTAGCTTCTTTCATAGGTTCCTTTTCCATCACACTTCGCCCGTACCAGTCCACGTTTCGATGAAATATCTGAATGGCAACCAGACGCTATCTTGCTTTGTTAGTTGCGCAAATGACAATTGCGGTACAATCAGTAAGAGAGCAATAAAGTATTTCATTTTAATTTAGATTCATGTTCGACAAACGGATATTATGCAAAGATGTGTTATTGAGAAAAGTTACAATTGTATAAATCGGACATCAATACACAGCGATAGCTGCTGCCAGATAATCAATGGGGGTCATTCCAGAAAATTGCCTGAAATCATGGATGAATGTGCCTGGTCGTAGTATCCGGTTCCAAGGGCTATTTCGGTCAGGTTTTTGTTTTTGGAGTTCAGCATCAACTTGAAAACAAAAGGCTGGCCCTTGCTTTCGCTGATTTTCAACAGAAACGATTCCAGATCCCGATTGTCAAAAATATAATCTGGCAACTGAAGTTTCTGCCAGGAATCCACATTGGCATACACAAAGAATGGTGCACTGATGTCAAATCCTTCGTGAATCATGACGTCCCCTGAGGATGTCAATAGAGAAGTAAATGCCTAACCATCGAGCAACATTATTTCTCCCCGAAGTGAATCCAACGGTCCCACGCCGTATAAATGAGATTTATTGGAAATTGTATCCAGATTGACCGCAACTGAAAGATCACCTACCTGCATGACCTTACGCATCTTGCCCACAACCCTCAATGTGCCAGTTGCCTTCTTTTCTTGAACAGTTGTGCAATTGAAGCTAAGTTGAAACAAAATGATCGTGATGACGGCATAGACAATTCTAGAATGTGCAGAACGCCAATTTGGTGTACCATTAATATTCAAATATCTGGCAGTCGTTCGTTTCATGATTTTCTATTCATAAAAGATTTTCTCAAACCGATTGACTGCAGAGTGATTGGAATGATTGTTATGACTGCAAACAAGAAAATAATCCATGAGGCCCGTTTTTCAATTACCTGATAAATCACGCTGTGTGCAAGAATTAGTATAAATCCTGCATAGCTCCACCTTTGGAGATTCTTCCATCTGCCAGGCTTGAGGATCCTTAACGACAAGTCATTTGACAGAACCAGAAGTAGAAGGAGAATTGTTGCCGCCAGCAAGCCGGTATAATTAGCTGTTCCAAAAAGATCACTTCTAAGAGCATACTTGTCATTACCCTCAACCGCCTTAACGAAGTATAGCCAAATATTTCCCATGTGAACCTGTATGCCCACAACGACATGCACGAGGCCAATTACCCCGCACCAAATTCCAATGTCACGTCGAAGATCAGTGGAGACTGGATTGTGGTTTCTTTTAATGACGTTCAGGGGGCCAATGATTAATGTAATGCCAAGCAGGATTATGCTTGTGTAACCCGTGGCCATGCTCCACAAATATTTCTGATCATCGCCCGGAATAAATGAATGAAAAGTCAGAAGTAGGGTGGCAGAAACCGCCACTGTTATGGAATGATTTTTCAGTCTTGACTTGAATCGGGGAGTCATAAACTCAGGATCGAATCTTAACCGGCAAACTCACTTCCAATTTCTCCCAGTAGAAAACGATTTCACCGGTTGTATCGCTCTCGGATTCAATCACATAACGAAGTCTCTCCTGGTTAGTGTTTTCTACTTCGGGTTTTACCGCGAAGCGCACAACGTCGTCTGTTTTATCATAGTTGTCAGCCAAATGCTGATCCCAGTTCTTGTTGAAGATAAATGTCCATTCTTCCTTGCCTGGAATAGTAAACAGACCATATTTAC
>DAOMZK010000535.1:0-1801 GCA_035438035.1 Cyclobacteriaceae bacterium
GACGAGTAGTTGATCAGATGAGCCCTTAATCACAGAATTGCGCGTCTCATAAACCAGAGATTCTCCATTGACCACATTGTTATGATCGTCTTTCTTTGAAACCTCATGAAGCGCCGCCCATGAGCCAAGATCCGACCAGGAGAAATTACCGAGGGATACATACACATTATCGGCTTTCTCCATGACACCATAGTCTATGGAGATATTTTTTGTTTGGGCATAAACCTTTGTGACTGCTCTTTTCTCGTCAACTGTATTCATCTGAGGCCGTATCTCCTCAAAGGCTTCATAGAGTTCGGGTAAATATTTATGAAAAGAGCCAAGGATGGCTTTCACACCCCAAACAAAAATGCCTGAATTCCATACGAAGTCTCCACTGGCTAAAAAAGTTTTGGCCAGGGCAATGGCAGGCTTTTCTGTGAATGTTTTTACTTTCTTGAGGCTTGACTTGCCCTCGAGAAACTGAATATATCCATAACCGGTTTCTGGTCGGGTAGGCTGAATGCCAAGGGTGATCAGTTTATCCTGTGAACGGGCTTGATCCACTGCCTTCTGAATTGTGCTGAGAAATTCTTTCTCACTGAGGATTAAATGATCAGTAGGGCATACGATCATTACTGCATCCGGGTCCTTCAGGAGTATTTTATTTGCCGCATAGGCTATACAGGGGGCTGTATTTTTTCGCATGGGCTCCGCCAGTATCTGGTTGGAATGAATCATGGGAAGTTGTTCTTGCACCAGCCCGGAAAGCTCCTCATGCGTTACAATCCATACATTTTCAGCCGGGCAAATCGATTGATAACGTTCAAAAGTTGTTTGAATCAGCGTTTTTCCAATGCCCAAAACATCCAGAAATTGCTTGGGTTTCAAATTTCTGCTGAAGGGCCAGAATCGGGTACCAATCCCTCCGGCCATCAGGACAACGTATAGATTTTTATTCATTTGAGTGGGTCCGCCATAACAAATCGTCTATCCTTCCGTTCAGCATGAGCATCTTATTATTGGCGAAAATGTTGGAACTAATCTAACTTTTATTTAGTATATTCAATTCCCATTCGTTTGTTAACGATTGCGGAAGGCAAATGTAAGGATTTAATCGAGTAGGAATTATGGTAGTGGCTGAAGAAAGAGACACATTAAAGGCACAATTAAAAGAATTTTTTGGGTACACTTCATTTCGGGGGAACCAGGAGACAGTAATCAGAAATATTTTAAGCGGACGGAACACATTTGTGATCATGCCTACCGGGGCCGGCAAGTCACTCTGCTATCAGCTTCCCGCCATGATCAAAGACGGACTGGCAATCGTCATTTCTCCACTGATTGCATTGATGAAGAATCAGGTTGATCAATTGAACGCCTACGGCATTAACGCACGGTTTCTTAACTCAACCTTAAGCAAATCAGAAATTACCAGGTTGAAAAAAGACTGCCTGAATGGATCCATAAAGCTCTTGTATGTGGCTCCTGAATCACTGAATAAGGAAGAGAACATTGCATTCCTGCAAAAGGTAAACGTATCATTCGTAGCCATCGATGAGGCACACTGCATTTCAGAATGGGGACATGATTTCAGGCCGGAATACCGAAAGATCAAAACCATGATAGGCCAGTTGGGCGACATGCCGGTCATTGCCCTCACTGCAACAGCCACACCAAAAGTGCAGCTTGATATACAGAAGAACCTGCAGATGGAAGAAGCGGATGTTTTTATCTCTTCTTTCAATAGAAAAAATCTCTATTACGAAGTCAGACCAAAAAAAGAAACCAAGAAGCAGTTAATCCGCTTCATGAAGGAACG
>DAOMZK010000536.1:0-1795 GCA_035438035.1 Cyclobacteriaceae bacterium
ATATCGTACTCTTTGGAATCGTACTGTTTGGTTTCCTTGTTCAGGACTTTCACATTCACCTTCCGGCTGTCGTGATTAAATTCCACAATCTCATCCTTGCGGTAACTTCCTTCTTTCAGCTTGCGGTAAGCAACCTGCGTGGTAAGACGAGCTGTATCAATGTAGGCTCCCCAGTTGTCATCCACTTTGGCCAACCATCCTATCCACGAACTGGTCTCACCATAGGCATCCACTTTATAACAGGTGCGGTCGTTGATTTTATGATAGCCCCGGTCTATGCGGGTAACGGCCTTGCCCACCGTGAACAATGAAAAGTTAACACGATATTCAATTTCTTCACCTGGACTGTAGCTGTTGTTTTTTGTAACTGGGGTCTCCTTTCGTGAAATGCCGATAAAGCCGCCGAGGGCAACAATCAGTACCCATCCTGTAAACACCCTTTTCATTAGTTCAAAATTAATCGATTGACAGGATGAGTTCAAAGGACGTGCCAACACTACACGGATATCTGGTTTTCGCGCAGGGCATCATTCAGCGACGTCTTTTTGTCGGTGCTTTCTTTCCTTTTCCCAATGATCAGGGCACAGGGCACCTGGTAGGTACCGGAAGGAAATTGCTTGGGAAGCGTACCGGGAATCACCACCGACCTCTCCGGGACGTGACCTTTGTATTCCACAGGCTGGGGGCCTGTAACATCAATAATCTTTGAACTTCCAGTGAGCACAACGTTGGCACCCAGCACAGCCTCTTTGCCTACATGCACACCCTCTACGATAATACATCTTGAACCGATGAAAGCACTGTCCTCAATGATCACGGGTGCAGCCTGAACCGGTTCGAGCACACCACCTATGCCTACTCCTCCGCTGAGATGAACATTTTTTCCAATCTGCGCACAGCTTCCCACCGTAGCCCAGGTATCCACCATCGTCCCTTCATCCACATAAGCGCCGATGTTGACATAAGATGGCATGAGAATCACTCCTTTGCTGATGTAGGCTCCGTGACGGGCAACGGCATGAGGAACGACGCGGATGCCGAGCTCTTTATAATTTCGTTTCAGCGGCATCTTGTCATGAAATTCCATCGGGCCTGCTACAAAGGTCTCCATCTGCCGGATGGGGAAGTAGAGGATGACGGCTTTCTTAATCCAGTCGTTGACCTTCCATCCGGATGGCCCCGGTTCGGCAACGCGCAGTTGACCCTTGTCGAGCTGGTTGATTACCTCCTGTATGACTTCCTGGGTCTGGGTATTCTTCAGCAGTTCCCTGTCGGCCCAGGCTTTTTCGATGTGTTCGCGGAGTTCCATTTAAATCCTATTTTTAAATCGTGGCGCAAGAACGAAAAAAAAGAAGAATAGTCCTCGCCTCTGTCCTGAAACCTGTGGATGATACCCGCATGTTTGAGAAGATGGGCGCCAGTCTGGCACCGCACGGCGATGAAGTCTACATCATCGGCTATCCGTCAGCAGTGAGCACTGTACCTGAAGGTATTCAACTTCTCCCATTGTCACCATTTAAAAGACTCAGTTTCGCCCGTTTGCTGGCAAAATGGACTGTGTTCGGTAAACTATTAAAACTTAAACCTGCTGTCGTCATCTTCAACACACATGAATTGATTCTTCCCTGTGTTCTGCTTAAAATCATTATGGATGTGAGGATCGTGTATGATGTAAGGGAAAATTACTACCGGAACATTCTCCATTCAGGCAGCTTTCCCTTTTTCATCCGATGGCCCCTCGCTTGGCTTGTCCGATTTAAGGAAAAACTCCTGGCGCCCGCAGTTGATCACTTTC
>DAOMZK010000537.1:0-1777 GCA_035438035.1 Cyclobacteriaceae bacterium
ATGAATTGAATGCGTATGGATATTTTAAAGATAATAGCGACGGTAAATTCCATGCAGTAAAAGAAAAGAAACCCAACGCATGGGGCCTGTTTGATATGCTCGGGAATCTTAGCGAATGGACGATTGATCAATACGATCCTGAGTATTATAAAAAGATTAAAACAAAAGATCCCATGACCACGCCCGGTTCAAAATATCCGAGAACGGTTCGGGGAGGGTCATTCCAGGACAATGCCAATCAGCTTCGCTGTTCCAACCGCATACCCTCAGATGCAAAATGGAATCAGCGCGATCCACAAATTCCAAAGAGCAGGTGGTGGCTAACAGACGGCATGTTTGTAGGATTCCGTGTACTGCGACCCGCAAAACAGCCTCCAAGGGAAGAAATTGAAAAGTTCTACGAACTGTATTTGAAATAAATTGGGGCCATTTCCTCCATTCGAAGAAAGACAGATTTCAAAATGCAGCTTTTTTCTTAATTTGATCATCCTAAAGAAAATCCTATGAAATCCAACCATTCCCGTCGCGACTTTATCAGGCAATCCACAATGGCCGCAGGCTCATTGATGGCCATGCCGCTGGTATCCAAAGCTGAATTTTTCAACTCATCCGCTGATGACACTATCAAAATTGCCCTTGTAGGATGCGGGGGACGGGGTACCGGTGCCGCCATGCAGGCACTTCTCACCAAGCAGAATGTGAAGTTGGTAGCCATGGCTGATGTTTTCAAGGACCGCATTGATAGTTGTTATAAGAATCTTACAGTCGATGACTTGTCGGACTGGTCGGGTGCAACGGGAAACATCAAAGATCGCGTCACGGTAAAGGAAGAAAATAAATTTGTGGGCTTCGATGGCTACAAGAAAGCCATTGCGATGGCTGACGTCGTGATTCTCACTACGCCTCCCGGCTTCCGCCCTTTGCATTTTGAAGAAGTGGTTAAACAGGGAAAACATGCATTTGTGGAGAAACCATTGGCCACTGACCCGGCTGGTATAAAACGAGTACTTGATGCTGCTGTCACCGCGCGGCAAAAGAAACTGAACATTGTGGTGGGCCTGCAAAGACACTATCAAAATTCATATAGGGAACTCCATAAGAGATTGAAAGATGGTATGATCGGTGACATTGTTTCAGCGCAGGCCTGGTGGAATAATGAAGGTGTTTGGATGAATCCCCGCAAGGCAGGACAAACTGAAATGGAATACCAACTTCGCAACTGGTATTACTTCAATTGGATTTGCGGGGACCATATTGTCGAGCAGCATATTCATAATCTTGATGCCGTGAATTGGTTTAAAGGGGGGTACCCTGTAAAAGCCCAGGGTATGGGAGGCCGCGAGGTCAGAAAAGGAAAAGATTATGGTGAAATCTTCGATCACCACTATGTAGAATTCCAATATGCAGATGGAACGATTCTCAACAGCCAGTGCCGTCACATCAAAGGAACCATGAGCAAGGTGGATGAACAGATCGTTGGTACGAAAGGAACGATTTATTGTGGTGCCATGAACATCGCCGACCGGAAGGGAAATGTGGTTTATCAATTTGACAAGACGAAAGAGAACAATCCCTACCAGACAGAACACGACGAACTTTTTGAAGCAATCGCTAAAGGAGAATACAAATTTGATGATACCGACAACGGTGCACGTAGCACCATGACTTCCATCCTCGGCAGGATGGCCACTTATTCTGGCCAGGTCGTTGAATTTGATAAAGCGTTGAACTCAGGAATCTCCCTGCAACCGGCTACCTACGCGTGGGATGCAGACAT
>DAOMZK010000538.1:0-1776 GCA_035438035.1 Cyclobacteriaceae bacterium
CGGATGAACGAGAGATCGGTGCCGCAGATGCCGAGCCTTGCCATTTTTAACAGTACTTCTCCAGGCCCTGGTTCACCAGGATGTGGTTTGGTGTCGGTGATTAGTTTTCCGGGTTCTAAGAGGATAATAGAGGTCATGCTAGGTTGGAGGTTAGCTAGTTTGCTGGTCTGCTGGGTCGCTTGATGGAGTAAATTTAAATCAACCTGGTTTCACCATTGAGATCGGTGCCAAGAACTTCACTCATGTGATCAAAAAATGGACGGATGAATTTAAATCCTTCATTCATCTTTCTAGCGAAATCGGGCGAAAGCACCTCCCGGTCACTAAAAGTATGTTCAAACCAATATTGTTTGAGCCGCAACAGTTCGATAGCCGGATGATTTTTATCAAACCCGCGCGGCGCAGTATTGACTTTATCACCCTGAATCGTTCCAAAGGTATTAACCAATGATTTTCTTTTCAACAGCCTGTTCCAGGTGGGATAGTTGATATTGATATCCTGCCGGATACGCAATAAATCTTCGGGCTTGGGATAGGCAAAGCCCACCCCGATTCTGGAATTCCCGGGCGTGATCCAGAAATAATAGCAACCCCTTAGCATGGGCTTCGCGCGTCTCAGATAGCCTGCAAACCTCGGACTGTAGGGTGTCTTGTCAATTGAAAACCGAACATCGTTGTAAATCCTATAGAGACTTTTTTTGCCAGATGTTGTTTCAATATGATCATGGCGGTTCATCAGCAGGATCAGGTCATCCACGAATGACTCCACATTGGCCTGTGCGTCAAGATATTCTTCTTTCCTTTTGTTAAACCAGTCCCGGTTATTATTGACAGACAGACGCTTGAGAAAGTCGAGGGTGGATTTTTCGATGGTTACCATTGCTTTACGAACGCAAATTAGGAAATGTAACGTTCCCCTCTTGAAATAATGGCAAGTTCGACCTGCCTCCGAACCTGCGGAATGATGTCAAGCCCCCGGAATAAACCACTCAAGGTGCAACTTTTAATGTCCAGCGTGGTCATTGTTAAAAATACTCACGAGATATCTGAAACCTTCGTCCATTCTGCGGGTACACACTTCATAATCCACAGCCATGCTGAAAAACTACTTCCTCGTCACTATCCGTAATCTCTTTAAAAACGGATTTTATTCCTTTATCAATATTTCGGGATTGGCGATAGGCATTACTTGCAGTATTCTCATTCTGCTGTGGGTGGCTGATGAAGTGTCGTTTGATAAATTCCATCCCAAGTCAGACAGGCTTTACCAGGTTTATGTAAACGCTTATTTCGACGGCAAAATCAATACCTGGCGATCGGTGCCCTTGCCTACTTACGAGGGAATGAAAACGGCAGATGTTCATATCAAGCATTCATTGGTTACGGACTGGGGTGGGAAACACCTCCTGACGGCCACGGAAACCGACAATCGCATAATCAAAAATGGTTTTTTTGTCAGTGAAGAGTTCCTGGAAATGTTCGAATTTCCATTGGTGACGGGTAATGCTGAACAGGTATTGGACGATCCACGGTCAATTGTCATCACACAATCATTAGCTAAAACTTTGTTTGGCGATCAGGATCCGATCAACCAAATGATCCGCATCGATAATGATCAGGAACTTAAGGTGAGCGGCGTGTTGAAAGACATTCCAAAAAATTCTTCTTTCCAGTTTGACTATCTCATGACCTGGAAGTTCAGGGAACAAATCAGTGAATGGGTAAAAAGGAACTCTACCAACTGGGGCAACTACTCCTTCCAGGTGTATGTGGAGC
>DAOMZK010000539.1:0-1740 GCA_035438035.1 Cyclobacteriaceae bacterium
CGAAGCCGTTGTGTACAACAAAAAAACCGGCGCAATTCTTCAGGGAATCAAAAAAATTCTGTTGATTCATTACATAGCTGAGCCCTTCATGCTTCCCGTTTTTCCAATCCCGGTTCCCCGGAATAAAATAGGCGTCAGCATGGGGTGACATCATCCCAATCTGGTTGAAAAGACTCTGTTCAGCGAACTTCCGTTGTTTGTCCTCATTACCTGGCAGTCCTTTAGGATTTACATTGTCTCCCAAAAAAATAAAGACCGATGGTGAATTATGCTGAGCAAGGAGACTTGCGATATATTGACGTTTCAATTCTGGTGAGGACTCACCTGCGCCGCCCAGCAGTATCATTTGATACGTGACGGAATCTTCCTGTCCATAGCAGCAAGCGCTTATGGCTATTGACCACCCAACCAACAGACGACGCATACTCCAAATATAGTATGCGTTCACCCATTATAATAGTCAGAAATGGTTACAATGGTAATCTGAACAACAGGCAGTCTTTAGGCTGATTGTCCTGATTGACAAAGCGGAACCATTTTTCCAACCGGGCTTCTTCGATCAGTCCTGCCTTACGCAATACATTTGCCGATGCAATATTCTCAGCATCCACAAATGTATTCACCCGATAAATTTCCGGAATTGCTCTCACCGTTGCCATCAGTTTCTGGCATACTTCCGTTGCAAATCCATTGCCCCAATGCGAAGGACTGAGCACATAACCAAACTGAATCTTCCCTACATCATGAATCATTCCGCAACTTCCAATAAACCGGTTAAGCTTCTTCAGACGTATACTGAACGAGTAGTCGGTTCCGGCATTCCAACCTTTAACGGCATACCTCAGGAACAATCGAGAATCTTCAATGGTCTTATGGGTGGGCCACAACATGAATCGGGTTGATTCAGGCTTACTGGCATATGTATAGAATATTTCCTCCGCATCTTCGTACTTTAGACGCTGCAAGAGCAGTCGTTCTGTTTCCAGTTGTTCTGGTATCGACAGTTTCATGCCGGAATTCAAAATAGTGATCAACAAAAGATGTCCAGTTCAAATATCGTTCATCAATACTTCAAAAAAGAAATCGAAGGAGCTAAAATAATGGTGAAAGTAAATCCCATTCACCTGAAAGGCACAGAGATAACCGTTCACCATAATGGGACCATTGATCTTCGAGACCTCGACTTCGATGCTGACATTTTTGAGGACCTGAAAGAGGATGGTTTTGAGGCCGTCAGCCCCATGGAATTTAACCTCTACCTCTCCGGTCTTGCCTGACTAAATTCCATGCCCAATTTTCAAATTCAAAAAGGGAGACTATTTTTGCGGTCCTGACAAATTATTCAGTATACCATGGGACGAGTTTTTGAAAAACGAAAGCACAAGATGTTTGCCCGCTTTGACCGTATGGCCAAAGGCTTTACGCGCATAGGCAAGGATATTGCCATAGCTGTCAAACAAGGCGGACCCAATCCGGACAATAATCCGAGATTGAGAATGGCCATTCAAAATGCCAAAGGCATAAACATGCCCAAAGATCGGGTGGAGTCTGCAATCAAGCGTGCTGTATCAAAAGAGGAAAAGGATTTTCAGGAAGTAATCTATGAGGGCTATGCCCCACATGGGGTACCTGTACTGGTGGAATGTGCCACAGATAATCCAACGCGAACGGTGGCGAATATCCGACTAAACTTCTCCAAGAATGGAGGATCCATGGGAAACTCAGGATCAGTGTCATTCA
>DAOMZK010000540.1:0-1725 GCA_035438035.1 Cyclobacteriaceae bacterium
GAATCCATTATCAAATTGATCCGCGAAAGAGCCAACACGCTGGATGCCTTCATTCGTGAAATTCTGGATTATTCGCGCAACTCCCGCCGTACGCTGAATCTTCAGTGGGTTAATCTGAAAAAAATCGTGGAAGAGGTGCTGGAAGAACTCACTTACATGAAAGGTTTTGACCGGCTTCACCTGGATTCAGACATCGATCCGGCTTTCGAAGTGATCACGGACCGCGATCGTCTCAAAGTCGTTTTGAATAATCTGGTGGCCAATGCGGTAAAGTATAGCGACTACGGAAAAAATTCCTTCATAAAAATTTCTGCTTCACGCGAATCCAATCATTGGGGTATCACCATCGAGGATAACGGCATTGGAATAAAACCCGAACACCACGAACGTATTTTCGACATGTTTTACCAGGCACACGATCATTCACAGGGAACAGGACTCGGTCTGTACATTGTAAAGGAAACCATTCAGCGCCTGAGCGGGGAAATACTGATGAATTCAACCTATGGTACGGGTACTCGGTTCTCCATTATACTGCCCACTCACCCGGTGGCGGAAGATTCAGGAAAAGTACTCGCTGAACTTTAATCCTCCTGGCGGGGTTGTAGTCCCCAAGTAGCATAGATTGATCATAAAGTGTTATCTTTGCATCATTACTCCTCCAAATTCCCGTAAAAAAGTGCATTTCTGCACTGCGTTGAGCCAAGAGGCGTTATTTTTTAGCGGGCCTCGTCGTTAACAAATTAAAACCATTGATCAGGTTCCGCTTGTTCTAAAACAAGTATTATGTCATTTGAAAAATTGAATCTCATTGAGCCCATTATGCGGGCTCTGAAAACGGAGGGTTATACTAACCCTACTCCCATCCAGGAACAATCCATTCCCATTCTCCTGCAGCGCAGGGATTTGCTGGGATGTGCCCAAACCGGTACTGGTAAAACGCTGGCATTTGCTGCTCCCATTCTGCAACTCCTTCATGAGGACGAACTCTATGTAAAAGCACCTTCCGGCATCAAGACGCTGATCCTGACTCCCACGCGTGAGCTGGCCATCCAGATCGGAGACAGCTTCGCGGCCTATGGAAAATATCTAAGACTGAAACACACTGTCATCTTTGGTGGTGTATCGCAAAAATCGCAGACCGATGCGCTGCGCTCAGGTGTGGATATCCTTATTGCCACCCCTGGTCGGTTGCTCGACCTGATGGATCAGCGTCATGTGAACCTGCAGCACATCAAAATTTTTGTACTCGACGAGGCAGACCGTATGCTCGACATGGGCTTTATCCATGACGTGAAAAAAATCATAGCCAAGCTGCCACAGAAAAGACAAACGCTGTTTTTCTCAGCGACGATGCCGCCGGAAATTTCGACGCTGGCCAATACCATCCTCACCAACCCGGTTCGTGTGGAAGTTACTCCGCCGTCTACTACAGCCAATACCATTCAACAAGTGTTGTATTATGTGGAGAAGCCGGACAAGCGCTCCTTGCTCCTGCACCTTTTGAAGGACAAGACCATAGAAACGGCACTTGTCTTTACGCGCACGAAGCATGGTGCCGATAAAGTGACCAAGGATTTGAACCGGGCCGGCATCCAGGCAGAAGCTATTCACGGAAACAAGTCGCAGAACGCCCGTCAGCGTGCTTTGAGTAATTTCAAAAGCAAACAGACGCGTGTACTGGTAGCTACTGACATTGCCGCACGTGGTATTGATATCGATGAC
>DAOMZK010000541.1:0-1633 GCA_035438035.1 Cyclobacteriaceae bacterium
ATAAAGTGAGACTAATCCCCGAATCATTTATTCACTTCCACTGGCCTTTTCCAGATGAAATTAAGCGACTTGATCTCACCGTTATGCATCACTTTATTATTGAAAAGGTGCTGGGTATTCCCGGGCGCGAGCAGCGGCAATCTGACCACATCGAATATGACAGAAGCTTTTCCGATTGCTACAGCAAAGTGATAAAAGAAGAGATTCAAATGGCCATTATTACCCAAGAGGTATCCATAGAGGATGTAAAAAAAGTGTGCGCCAGCGGCTACACCATGCCCCAGAAGTCCACCTACTTCTACCCTAAAGTCATTTGCGGGTTTCTCTTTGGATCGATCCGCGAAGATGAATTTCAAAATCCACCCTTTTCCCCATTTTAAAATTATGCCGCTGTCCCGTCCCCTTATCCTGGCATCCACATCACCCCGGAGGCAGTTCTTGATGAAGGAAGCTGGATTTCAATTCGAAATTGCGAAGCCGGAAGGTGATGAAAGTTTCCCTCATCATATGCCGGTGGAGTTAGTTCCCTCCTACCTGGCAGAAAAGAAAGCATTGACATTCAAAGACAAAATAAAAAATGAAGTAGTGCTCACTGCTGATACGGTTGTCATCCTCGGCCAATCGATCATGAACAAGCCTGCGGATCGTGCAGAAGCTATTCAGATGTTATCTGCACTGTCTGGGCAAACACATATTGTAATCACCGCTGTCTGCCTTCTTTCACAGGAAAAACAGGATCTGTTTGATGACCGTACAAAGGTCACTTTCATGTCATTGAGTGCGGATGAGATCAGTTACTATGTGGATCATTACAAGCCCTATGACAAAGCGGGAGCCTATGGTGCACAGGATTGGCTCGGAATGGTGGGGATTGAAAAGATAAACGGTTCGTATTTTAATGTCATGGGGCTGCCCATGCACAAAGTGTATCAGCATCTTATGGATTTCTGAGGATTTAGTTCAGCGTTGCCATCAATTGCTCTTTGCCAATCGTCAACGCACATTTGAAATGACTTTTGGGACAAGCCCGGTATCCATGGAGTCCACAAGGCCGGCAACCAAGTTGTTCGGTTGTCTCCACCACAAATGATTTATCAGACAAAGGTCCAAATCCGAATTTGGGAACAGTCGAGCAAAATACGGCGGTCACCGGTGCGTTCATTGCAGAAGCCAGGTGCATCGGCGCTGAATCATTTACATAATTCATCTTCGCTTCACACATCAATGCGGCCGACTCCAGCATGGACAGTTTCCCAGCCAGGTTTACAATCCGGGCCGAAGGCGCTTCAACTTTAATTACTTCGCAAAGTTCAAAGTCTGACGCCGCCCCAAGCAGAAAAACATTCAGATCATGGGGAAGACCTGCAAGAAACTCAATCCACCGTTCCTTTTTCAATTGCTTGGTGTACCAGACTGAAGCAGGAGAAACCGTAATGTATGATCCTACCTTGTAAACCTTCACCTTCTCGATTTCCTGAGAAGAGGGATACAGTTTCGGCTTAGCAACCTCAGGTCCCACCATCCATTCGACCAGGCTATGGTTGCGTTGCACTTCATGTGTGCCATTTATCTCGTGTTTGATGCGCTTTGAGAAGAGGAACGAAAACGGATTTTTGGTGAACCCTACCGTCCT
>DAOMZK010000542.1:0-1573 GCA_035438035.1 Cyclobacteriaceae bacterium
ACCTGCGGTCACACGTAGGCAACCTGAACAGTTTGCTTCATCTTCATAAAACTTCCGACCCGGGTGAGCGCGAAATTCTTTTCGGTATGTTTGAAAAGGTTGCCCAACATCTCTCGGGAACCCTCCACGACCTCATCGAATCACTTCGTATTAAAGAGGACATAAGCAAAGAACGCAACCTGATCCTCTTTGAACAGGTGCTGACCAAAACACGTGAAATACTGGCGAGCCAACTACTTGAAACGCAGGCGGTGATCAACTATGATTTCAAAGTAAAATCAGTCGCCTATCCCCGTACTTATCTGGAAAGCATTTTCCTCAACATTTTGTCCAACGCAATCAAATACCGGTCACCGGAGCGTCTGCTGGAAATCAGTTTGGTGACGGAGATGAACCCGGAAGGTCTTGTGCTAAAAATATCAGACAATGGCCAGGGTATCAACCTGGCGAGACATGGTGAAAATCTCTTTGGATTTTACAAGACTTTCCACGACAGCAAGGATGCCAAGGGCATTGGATTATTTATAACCCGCACGCAAATTGAAGCCATGGGCGGAACGATTTCAGCTGAAAGTGAAGTGAACAAGGGAACCTCTTTCAAAATTATTTTACAAAACAATGTGGTATGAAGGCAGTCCAATCCATCTTATTTCTACTTCTCATCAGCATCCTTCCGGCACCCACCGAAGCACAGCCTTCTTCGAAAGAGCGGTCGTTCACTCCGGTGGTAGTGGGAGGATTCAATCACGACGTAATCGCTGAAGGAACTGGCAAAAACTCCAGGACGGTAACGAGTCAGGAAATGGATGCAAAGGATCCATCCAATTTTGTGTTGTGTACACAAGCGTTTGCGAGTGCGAACAAAATGCCGCCAGGTTACGGGCTTCCCAACGATGGCAGGCTGGATGCCCAGAATAAATCTTTTCAACTTGAACCGTATGGAACCGCTCAACCCCGTCCCACTCCCAATCCAAATGTATTGTACCTGATGAAAAATGAGAATGGAATACTCCGTCTTGACAAGCCTGCCAGGTTTGAAAAGATTGCCATACTCGGACTCGCCACAGAAGGACAGGCCACAATCGACATCAACCTGCTGTTTACAGATGGTACTTCCCGGTTTAGCCGCGGTCAAGTCCTCCCCGATTGGTTTGACGGGCCCGATGCTTTCTATTCAGGGTTTGGCAGAGTCAAGCGAACGAGCGGAGTAACCGTTCCGATTTACTATGAGGGATATCCCTCCAATCCGAGGATGTACGTGATTGAACTTAATGTTCCTGTGAATAAAACATTATTTGCCGTTCAGTTTAACAACATATCCAATGGCGACAATCCGGCAAGCAACAGGGCATTCATCTTTGCATTGTCTGGGCTCAAACCTGTTGAACCGGTTACGCCGGTTGAAAAGACAATTATTACACCAGTTCAAAATCCTGTTACCACACCGGTAGTGGTAAGCCCGGTGGTCACGCCGGCTGTTGTCAATTCCATTTCCTTGCGCGGAATAGTCCGTGACGGAAAAACCAACCGGCCACTGAAAGCCAAAGTCAGTATAGCTGAGAACAACTCATCC
>DAOMZK010000543.1:0-1557 GCA_035438035.1 Cyclobacteriaceae bacterium
AAAGACCCGCAGCCGTTCCAATAAGCAGGGCGAACAGGAGGAACCACATTAGAAGGGGGGTAGACAAATCCAATTTTAACAATTCCTGAAGATCGGGATTGAGTCCTAAAAACCAGGGCTTAAGAATTTCAAACAGGAGTATGGCCGCCAGTAATGAGATTAAAGAAATGATAAGTGCTTCAGTCACAAACTGTCCCAGTACATGACCTTTCAATGCACCGATTACTTTGCGGATGCCCACTTCGCGTGTGCGCTTAAGTGAGCGTGCAATGGAAAGATTGGTGTAATTGAAACAAGCCGACAGGATTACAACCGATGTAAGACCGAGGAAAATGAGCAGGAGGTCACGGCCGAGTGTGCGGCCAATCTGGTTACTCAAATCATTTCCCGTCATAATGTTGCCCAGGGGTTCCAGGATCAATTCAATGTGCGTATTTTTTACAGTAGGGTCTTCTCTGACGCTGAGGGCATTCAAGCCGGCCTGAATGCCGTCAAGATGGGAAGGATCTGGAATGTATAAATAGGCCCAGGTGTTCCACATGTTGTCCCAGGCCCATTCGCGTTTATTGTCTTTTTCAGTTATCTCGCGGGTGCTAAGCGAGGCCAGGATATCGAAGTGCATATGAGAATCGTGGGGTACGTCCTGCACCACTCCTGTGACTGTATATTCCTTGGCTTTGTCGTAAAGAATGACTTGTCCTATTGCCGGCTCATTGCCGAATAATTTTTTAGCTGCACCTTCAGTGATGACCACTGAGAAGGGTTCTTTCAATGCTGTCTCCGGATTGCCATGTAAAAGTTTGAAGGTAAAGACGCTTAACATTTTCTCATTGGCAAAAAATCCTTTTAGGGAAGCAGTCGTTTCCTTGTATTGCATATCGCCACTAAATCCTCTTCGCATGATGGCAACTGACTCCACACCCGTGAGCTCGGCAGCGATGGCTTTCGCTGCTTTCATGGAGGTAGTGGCAAAGAAATCACCACTGTGATCTTGTAGGTACTGGTACCGGCTGTTGATACGATAAATGTTATTGTAATGCGTATGAAACCGATCATAGGAAAGAATATCGGTCAGCACAGCAATCAGAAACAGCCCAACGGTCATGCTCACGGCCAGTCCGATCACATTGATAGAAGAGAACAATTTGTTGCGCAACATGCTGCGGCCTGATGTTTTAATGTAGCTACCGATCATAATACGGTTGAATAATGGGTTGACAAATTCAGGTTTACGGAGGGTATAGGGCCGGCAGAACTTGACCACATCGAGGATGTAAATCAGCCTTGCTTTTATCGGCCCTTTGGTTTTCTGGTTGCGTATAAAATATTCATACAGATCACCTTCCAGGTCTTCGAGCAGTTCCGCTTTGCAATACAGGTGCAGGAGCTGTGTAGCCCAACGGGGAGGGTGCATGTCTTTTTCCTCTTTCATCAGATGCGTTTGAGTGCGAGGCCGGGAATGAGATGCCAGTACTGGTCGCGGAGTTCTTTGGCTTTTAGGAGTGCTGCTTTTCCTGCGCTCGTGACAGTATAGTACCGTTTGCGTTTACCCCCGCG
>DAOMZK010000544.1:0-1504 GCA_035438035.1 Cyclobacteriaceae bacterium
GTTCAGGTGGGTCCACTCACGGTTCCGACCGCCCAATCTTGCTGGTGGAGGAGGCGGTTGACCTGGATCACCTTTCAGCCATTGGGCGATATCATAATAAAAGAACTGCTTACTCCACATCATGCCGGCGATGGCCTGACGTTGAATGTTTTTTGCATCCTTATCGCGGATGTCTTTTTGCAATTCATCAAAAAAATCATTTGCTTCTTTCAGTCTTTTATCGAAGATTTCATCAAAATCTGCAAAAGGCTTTTCATTTTGTTTTGAAAGCCGGAGACGGATCGTGCTGGATTTACCAGAAGGAAGGCTAAGATCATAATGAAGGGCTGCCTTGGTTCCCTTTGATTCAGTGTTAATGGCATCCGTCTGCGCCTGGATCAAAAAATCATTGATGCCGTCTTTACATGTTCCAGGTTGAGGATGATTGTATAACCTTCCGGTATTCGTATCATTTTCACAAAAGAGTACATCTGGCTTTCCCTCAAAGCTCAGGAAGTTGTCGCCCAGATCTTTGTGACTGACCTTTAAAAAACCTTTTTTGGAAAGACTTAGCTCCGGTTTGTAATCATCATAGCCCCAGGACCAGGTATTCCTGAACCAGATTTGCGGGAGCACACTCACCCTGGCGGAAACCGGGCCGCGGTTGTGGATGGTAATGCGGATGAGCAGGTCCTCATCATCAGCTTTGGCATATTCAATAAATACATCGAAGTATTTATTTTCATCAAAAATGCCCGTATCAACAAGTTCAAATTCCGGATCGAGTTTGCCTCGCTTTCTGTTTTCGTCTACCAGCAATGCGTAAGGAAATTCATTTTGAGGATACTTGTAGAGCATCTTCATGTATGAATGAGTCGGTGTGCTGTCGATATAATAGTAGTGATCCTTACAGTCTTCAGCATGGTTGCCTTCGCTGCCGGCCAATCCGAACATACGCTCTTTCAGAATGGGATCTTTTTTATTCCACAATCCCAGTGCGAAGCAAACAAGTTGTTTGTCGTCACTGATTCCGCCAATTCCTTCTTCTCCCCAGCGAAAGGCTTTGCTGCGTGCGGCATCGTGCGATACGAATTCCCATGCGTTGCCCGTCGCGCTGTAGTCTTCACGCACCGTGCCCCACTGTCTTTCAGTAAGATAGGGTCCGTACTTGCGCCAGTTTTTCAATTGGTCGCGATCGTCGTAGAGGCGTTGGGTTTCATGTAGCATGATGGATGGTTACAGTCCGATTTTTGGATATGGGTTACTATTTACTGGTTGCTGGTTGCTGGTAGTGCAGGTTAGTGAAAGTAGTAGGTTACTGGTTTGCGGGCGCTATTAGTTTAGAGCGCCCTACCGACTGCCAGTAACCCGTAACCAGCAACTATCATTAGCAGCGCAAATCCTGATGTTACTGGCACTCCTTCGTCAGGCATTACCCATTATCTTCAAAGCCGGGGTACAACAACATTCCACCGTCCACGAACAGTGTGATTCCATTTACATATTCTGAATCATCGGATGCCAG